>NZ_JBFSTC010000020.1:0-60459 GCF_041466605.1 Vibrio sp. 10N.247.310.17
CCATATCACTTACTACCGTTTTTGTTTTAAGTTCCCGCTAATCCGCGATGAACCTAAAATAAGCGCTTGGGCTGTTAAATAAACGCCCTCCATTTAACGAAAAGGGTCACCATAATAATTATGGTGACCCTTTTTTGTTTCGATGAAAGACTGTCTTATTATAAAAATACTGAACGATTACTTACCGCGCATTTTTCCAATCGCAGTCCAAACAGCAACGACAATCAAGCCAGCTAAAACCCCAATCACACCGTTTAATAGCGTCGGTACCACCGCTGTCGCAATCGTATGTCCACTAAAATCCATAATAATCGGTTCAATTAAATGATGAATCGCAGGAACGTTGTGCACCACAATACCGCCGCCAACCAAGAACATCGCCGCAGTACCGACCACCGCAAGCGTCTTCATTAACTTGGGCGCAAACGCGACTAGACCGTTACCCAATTGAGTTTTAATGGTACTCCCATTCGATGTTCGCTGGAGATAGAAACCTAAATCGTCCAACTTCACGATCCCAGCAACTAAGCCATAAACACCAATCGTCATCACAACTGCAATCAAACTCACGACAAGAATCTGAGTGACGATACTTGTACCCGTCACGGTACCCAGAGCTATCACGATGATTTCCGCAGATAATATGAAATCAGTACGAATCGCGCCTGCGACCTTTCTCTTCTCATATTCCTCTATGGATTCGCCAGTACTCGTATCCTCTCCCTTTTCATCATCTTGATGAGAATGAGGAAATAGCTTCTCTAAGATTTTCTCTGCGCCTTCAAAACAAAGAAACAGACCACCAATCAAAAGCAAAGGCATGATCAGCCAAGGAATAAAGGCACTGATCAATAATGCCGCGGGCACCAAAATCAGCTTGTTTTTAAAGGAGCCTTTTGCAACCGCCCATACCACTGGGATCTCTCGTTCAGCAGAAACACCGGATACCTGCTGAGCGTTCAGCGCTAAATCATCCCCCAACACACCAGCGGTTTTTTTAGCTGCCACCTTAGACATCAGTGCGACATCATCCAACACGGTTGCAATGTCATCCAGTAGCGTTAATAAGCTTGCTCCAGCCATTTTATGGTCTCTTTTAAGGGATTAAACAATTGGTAAAATGTAACACCATCAATCCACTCATCAAAGTTATGAGTCTGTAAAAAATAGAGTCACAAGTTGTGTTTTCTATTGCCGTCTCAGCTAGACAGGACTAGTCTGTCTTCATCTTTCACGAACATAAAAGAAGAAGTATAGATGAAAAGTGAATACTCCTACCCAATCGGTGAGCCTGGAAAAAAATGGCAACAAGCAGAACGTCAAGCATGGTTCGCTCAAAGAACGGTTAAGCGTGAATATCAACAAGAAGTTGTGCCAAAGATTAAAGCACTTGCAGACCGTTTTGACATCGAACAATACGGCGCACTGAGCTACGACGAAGCTCGCTTCCCACTTTTCGCAATTAAGAGCAAAAACTGGGACGAGTCAAAGCCGACCATTCTCGTTACAGGTGGCGTTCACGGTTACGAAACCAGTGGTGTGCATGGCGCTATCAAATTTGCAGCGACCCAAGCAGAGAAATACGCAGCGCACTTCAACATTGTAGTAGCACCTTGTGTAAGCCCTTGGGGTTACGAAGTGATCAACCGCTGGAACCCAAATGCTGTTGATCCAAACCGTTCTTTCTATGACGATACGCCAGCAGAAGAATCAGCAAACCTACGAGCTTTAGTGGCCTCTTTGCCAGAAGTATTGGTTCACGTTGACCTGCATGAGACGACAGACTCTGATGAAACTGAATTCCGACCCGCACTCGCTGCTCGTGATGGTATTGAGTACATCGAAGGTATGATCCCAGATGGTTTCTACACGGTTGGCGATACAGAAAACCCGCAACCAGAATTCCAAGCGGCAGTCATTGCTTCAGTAGAAAAAGTAACGCACATTGCGCCTGCGGATGACGAAGGCAAGATCATTGGTTCAGATGTCACTCAACACGGTGTGATCAACTACCCAATGAAGAAGCTTGGCTTATGTGGCGGCGTGACCGACTGTAAGTACGGAACAACCACAGAGGTTTACCCAGACAGCGACAAAGTGACTGACGAAGAGTGTAATGACGCTCAAGTTGCAGCGGTAGTCGGTGCTTTGGATTACGTAATTCAACATGAATTGAACGCGTAAGCTATTAGCTAAAGCTGCTCCCTAAAACTAAAAAGAGCCACAAGTGACGATTCACTTGTGGCTCTTTTTTTTGTCTTTTCTACTTGTCTTTGATTTCTTCTTGGGCATAAAAAAGCGCCCTTGCACACAGCACAAGAGAGCTTTGAAATAACGCTGAATAAGGAGTAATTAGCGAACTATATACTCCCCATACTCGATTACTTTATTTAGCGATTTCACTAACGTTTTCTTGTCCTTTATCTACTTCAGTCAGTAGACCTTTCAACAAGCTAAAACAGCCAATCAGAAGAATGATCGTAAACGGCAGTGCAGCAATGATCGTGATCGATTGCAGAGCTTGGATAGATTGAGTACCACCAATCCACAGCATCACCATTGCGATAGCACCTGAGATAACCGCCCAAACCACTTTCTGTTTAACAGGAACTTCAAGCTTACCACCCGCCGTCATGCCATCGATAACGATAGAGCCTGAGTCTAACGTTGTAACGAAGAACACAATGATCAGTGCGACCGCGAGAACTGACAGAATGCTACCGAACGAGTAAGCATCTAGCATGTAGAACAAGCTTAGAGATACGTCTGTAATGCCTTGGTCGAGGCCAAGTTGTCCCACATGGTTAATTACTTGCTCGATAGCCACACCACCGAAGATCGACATCCAAGCCGACGTCACCAATGTTGGGATAATCAGTACGCAAAGTAGGAACTCACGAACCGTACGGCCCTTAGAAATACGCGCTACGAACATACCGAAGAATGGTGCATACGCAACCCACCATGCCCAGTAGAACACAGTCCAGCCATGCAGCCATGTTGTGTCTTCACGACCCGCACTTTGGCTCAAAGCTACGATGTTTTTCACATAGCCCGTTGCCGCAGTCGCCACAGAATCAAGCACTGTCGTAAAGTTCAATACAGCGATAAGACCAAGGAATACGAACGCTATAACCATGTTCAGGTTACTTAGGAACTTAACACCACCGTCCATGCCACGCATAACAGAGATGATCGCCAAACCCATAATCAAAACGATAATAGATTGCTGAAGGTAGATGTTGTTTTCCAAGCCAAACACGTGGCTAATACCACTTGCTGCTTGCGTACCACCTAGGCCCAATGAAGTCGCAAGGCCAAACAGAGTAACCAGTACCGTTAGTACGTCGATCACATCACCTGTTTTACCCCAAACTCGTTCACCCAGTATTGGGTAAAACACAGAACGCATTGATAGCGGTAAGCCTTTGTTGTAAACAAAGTACGCTAGACAAAGCGCCGTCATGCCATAGATAGCCCATGCATGAAAGCCCCAGTGGAATACGGTTGCACCAAGTGCCAGTTCACGGCCTGCTTCTGTAAAAGGTTCCGCATCTAATGGTGTTCCGAACCAGTTCGTGAAGAACGCGGTTGGCTCAGCAACACCCCAGAAAATAAGCCCGATACCCATACCGGCTGCGAATAACATCGCAATCCAAGATGACATCGAATAGTCCGCCGTCGCATCTTCGCCACCTAGGCGAATCTTACCCAACGGTGAAAATGCTAGAACAACAGCAAACGCTAGCATGATGTTAGCTCCCCACATAAACAGGAAGTCAAACTTTGATAAAACAGCACCCTTAATAGAATCAATAGCAGCTTTAGCGTCTGCTGGAGGAAGAGCAAGAAGAGTGATGATGAAGAGAAGAGATAAGCCTACTGAGGCTATGAAGACGGTGTTGTGGACATCCATGCCCCATTTACTGACGTTATCTTGACCAACTTGATAGTCAGTAGAATCGATACTGTATTTTTTTGATTTAAAACTCATAAATTATGATGTTCGCATATCCGAATCAACGAATATAAGGACGCTCTCCATATCCAATTACTACTTGATTGGCTCGCCGCACCACCTAAATAGAGGCGATAAAAATCACAATGATTGGTGATAAATGGACTTATTGGCTCAATCCCAAGGCGCGAATTATAGCACAGCTCAAAGCATTTTGACTGAGTTTTAGCTCAATAGCCACCCAAACCACCGTCAATAGTGATAGTCAAGCCAATAAAAACAGAATGAAATAAACAAATAAACATGTTTAAATACAGCACTTTAAATAAAAATAACGCACTGTAAAATCTCATGCAAACTTTCTAAAGATAAAATCAACAACAGCCTAATTTATTTATAGCTCTAACAAAAAAGCCCCGCTATAGGGGCGGGGAAATTACCAAAGGTAAAAGAGAAATCAGTATTCAAATGTCAGTGCTACGTCTAGCAGAGCAGCACTTCACATTTCAAAGACAGCACATTAGATCGCGAAGCAAAAACCTAGGTTATAGTCTTCGCCATTTTTTGCCGTGAACTCTTTATCTTCACTTGAAGCGTTCGGTCGACCGCTTTCATCGCCTTTCACTAAGCTCACCCAGTGACGGATGCCAGAAGAACGGCTCGCCTCAGTTTGGCCAAACGTGGTGCATGTCTCTAACTGGATATCTTGAATATCAACCAATTCTAAGTAGCCAGTGCCTTTACGAGCACCGATTGTCACTTCAACGTGCGTACCGCTTTCATCACGGAATAGGATTGCTGAAGGCTTAGATTTATCACCGGTGTAAGCCACAAAGTGTTTAGCGCGTTTCAGTCCAGTATGTTCACCATTCTTGAAGTAAACCTGAACGTGTCGGTAATCGATCTCGTAGCTCACTACATCTTCATGTGAACCCGTCTCTAGAGGGAATAGAGTATCAAGCAACTGTTTCGCCATTTTTTGTTTTTCGAGTTGCTTGTCTGCTTTCACCATTTCGACGGCAAAGACAGCTTCAGCAATAAATGTTGAATGGTTTCTGTGAAGTTCTGTTTTGTCTAGTGTCAGCATATTCATAGTCTATCCCTCGTACGGCTTTAAATTTCATTTAGGTCAAACATCCCAATAGACCCTTTTCAAAATTGTTCTTTACTGTGTGGTTTCCATGTTTTTCATACTACTGTTATTTTTGAAACAATTTCACAACAAAAATTACACAGTGTGAATTTTACTAAATTGCTTTTTTGCACAAACCGGCATTTCGAGCCCCCAGCCCTTTATTTAACTGGGTTGAGGGTTCCGTAGAAACGCGTTTACGTGTTGTTTGAATTTGTGCAATAACCGACTCAATCACAGTCAACATGCAACGCTATGGTCATCATTTCAGGAAAAACGGGAGGTGTTTTCATCTTGAAAACAAAAAACTGTATTATTGAGTCGTAACCATAAGCTTCGAGCAACGAACACCTGGTCGAAGTCACTCTAACTCTCACTGCCCACAAATAAGCAACACGTCCAAAGGAATCACGATGCTAAACATTGATAACCAGCACTTACTCTCTTTTATGGTGACAGAAGCGAACAACGCAGTTGCAGTCACAAACCCAGCAACGGGTGAACTCATCGGGCACGCACCGATATCATCAGAAACAGAGTTAGCGAGCGCGATTGAACGAGCTCATGTTGCACAGAAAGAGTGGGCCAAGGTTCCAGCTAAATCTCGTGCTGCATCACTGCACCGTTGGCACCAACTGATCCTTGAAAACAAAGAAGATCTGGCTCGAATCATGACGATTGAGCAGGGTAAACCGTTAGCAGAAGCGACAGGCGAAGTCGTGTATGGCGCGAGCTTTATTGAGTGGTTTGCAGAAGAAGCCAAACGTACTTATGGTGATTCTATTCCTAGCACAGTCGCTGGCAAACGCTTGGTGACCATCAAGCAGCCTATTGGAGTCGCGTGTGCAATTACGCCATGGAACTTTCCGATTGCGATGATCACTCGTAAGGCCGCTCCTGCCCTTGCTGCTGGCTGTAGTTTTATTGTAAAGCCCTCAGATGAAACGCCGCTTTCTGCATTTGCTGTGGTTGAATTGGCTTACCAAGCGGGCATTCCTAAAGATCTACTCCAAGTCGTACTTGGCGACAGCCCTGAACAGATTGGCGAGCTTTTCACATCACACCCACTGATCAAAAAGATCTCTTTTACTGGTTCGACTCGAGTCGGCAGTATCTTGATGGCTCAAGCGGCAAAAGGCATTAAGCGTACCTCAATGGAACTGGGTGGCAATGCACCGTTTATCGTGTTTGACGATGCGGATATCGACGCTGCAGTTCAAGGCGCAATGGCGTCGAAATTCCGTAATGCGGGACAAACATGTGTCTGTGCAAACCGTTTCTATGTTCACAGTAAAGTATACGATGAGTTCGTGGCTAAATTCGATCAAGCGGTTCAGCAGCTTAAGATTGGTAACGGCTTAGATGAGGGTGTCACCATTGGTCCTGTTGTCAGTCAGAATGCGAAGAACAACATCCAAGCATTAATAGACAGAGCGGTAGAACAAGGCGCGACACCTGTGACGCCAACTCAAGAGCTTGATGGGCTTTTCCTTCAGCCTGTCATTCTTAAAAATGTGAAACACAGCATGGACATTGTTCAGCAAGAGATCTTTGGTCCTGTCGCTCCTGTGATGCAATTCGAGACAGACGAAGAGCTTATTGAGATGGCAAACGACACCATTTATGGATTGGCGTCGTACTTCTACAGTCAGAACATTCATCGAGTATGGAACATCGCAGAGGCACTTGAGTACGGTATGGTCGGTATTAATGATGGTCTCATCTCAACCGAGGTCGCGCCGTTCGGCGGTGTTAAGCAATCAGGTATTGGCCGTGAAGGCGCAAAAGAAGGCATCGATGAATACATGGACATAAAGTATCTTTGCTTTGGCGGAAAATAAGGTTGGTAGTAACTAAGTTTCGGCAGTGATTAGGGCTCAGAAATAATTAAGTCTTAGTGATCACTAACCTACCCCACTCCCCACCTTTCTCACCACAAAAATGAATCAAAAAAAGCCGCGCTATAAAAGCGCGGCACCTTGGGCTCGGTTAAAGGGGGTTTCTTTTTTTTAGTATTTTACATTCTCTGTTTTTGTTATTGGGTTGCTTCTCTATCCCTGCGCTTTCAGTTTTAGACGCATAGCATGCAGTACTGGCTCAGTGTAACCACTAGGCTGAGCACAGCCTTCGAATACCAACTGACACGCTGCTGAAAATGCGATGCTGTTTTCAAAGTCAGGTGCCATATTACGGTAGCTCGGGTCGCCAGCGTTTTGCTCATCCACCACTGCGGCCATGCGCTTCATGGTTTTCATTACTTGGGCTTCATTACAAATCCCATGACGTAACCAGTTCGCAATGTGTTGGCTCGAAATACGCAGCGTAGCGCGGTCTTCCATCAAACCTACATCGTTAATATCTGGCACCTTAGAACACCCGACGCCTTGGTCAATCCAACGCACTACATAACCAAGAATACCTTGCGTATTGTTATCCAATTCATTTTGGATATCTTGAGCGGTCAGCTTTTGATTACCTAATAGCGGAATAGTCAGAATATCATCGACGTTCGCTCTCACTCGCTCACGAAGCTCTTTCTGACGACTTGGTACACTCACCTTGTGATAGTGCAGAGCATGCAAAGTCGCGGCAGTTGGAGAAGGAACCCAAGCAGTATTTGCGCCCGCTTGAGGATGTCCGATTTTCGCGTCCATCATCTTCGCCATATTGTCTGGCTCTGGCCACATACCTTTACCAATCTGGGCTTTACCTTGCAGGCCACAAGCTAAGCCAAGATCAACGTTCTGATCTTCGTATGCGCCAATCCAAGTCATGGTTTTCAGCTGTGTTTTAGGAGCGAATGGTCCCGCTTCCATACTGGTGTGAATCTCATCACCCGTTCGGTCTAAGAAACCTGTATTGATGAACACAACACGATCTTTAGCCGCTCGAATACATTCTTTAAGGTTAACCGAAGTACGACGCTCTTCGTCCATGATGCCGACTTTGATCGTGAATCGATCTAGCCCTAATGCATCTTCAATGCGGCCAAACAGCTCATTGGTGAACGCGACTTCTTCAGGACCATGCATCTTAGGTTTTACAATATTGATACTGTTCGCGGTCGAGTTTTGGTAAGCACTGTTCCCTTTTAAATCGTGCATTGCGATTAACGAGGTGACCATGCCATCCATAATGCCTTCAGGGACTTCATTGCCTTGAGCATCAATAATGGCAGGGTTGGTCATTAGGTGGCCCACATTGCGTATGAACAACATACTGCGACCTTTCAGCGAGATCTCGCCGCCCGTCACGCTGGTGTATTGGCGATCTGGATTAAGGTTACGAACGATGGTTTTGCCGTTTTTCTCTAGCGACTCTTGTAGGTCACCTTTCATCAAGCCTAACCAGTTGCGGTAAGCCAATGCTTTGTCTTCACCATCAACCGCAGCTACCGAGTCTTCGCAATCCATAATGGTGGTGAGAGCCGATTCCACCAGCACATCTTTAATACCAGCCACATCAACGCTACCAATCGGTGCGCTCGGGTCAATTTGAATTTCGATGTGCAGATTATTGTGTTTAAGAAGAATGCACGAAGGTGAACTCGCATCACCTTGATAACCAATGAACTGGTTGCGATCAATCAGAGTGACTTCTTCGCCATTGTCTAAGGTCGCTGTTAGTGTATTACCAATGCTGACGTTGCTGATGCTGTATTTGGTGACGTCTTTATGAGAGACACCGTTTAACGGTGCAGCGTCATCAAGGAAACCTCGAGCGTAGCTCACCACTTTAGCACCACGTACCGGGTTAAAGCTTCCGCCCTTTTCCGCGCCGTCACTTTCACTGATGACATCGGTTCCGTAGAGCGCATCGTATAAACTGCCCCAACGTGCGTTGGCCGCGTTAAGTGCAAAACGTGCATTCATAATAGGTACAACAAGCTGCGGACCCGCTTGTGTTGCAATTTCAGGCTCAACGCTGGCGGTCGTTACTTGAAAGTCATCGCCCTCAGGAACTAGGTAGCCAATCTGCTGTAAGAACTGTTTGTACTCGGCCGCATCTAGCGTTTGTCCCGCACGCTCTTGGTGCCAAACGTCAATTTGATGTTGAAGATCTTCACGCTTGATAAGCAGTGCGCGGTTCTTGGGAGCTAAGTCTTCAAGGATAGTTGCAAATGATTGCCAAAAGTCTTCAGCGACAATGCCTGTTCCAGGAATTACCTGCTCATTAATTAATTGGTAGAGGGTGCTATCAATGTTCAAGCTTCCCTGTTGAATACGACTGCTCATAAAATCTCTCTCAAACTAACTGATGACTACTCATTAAATCTAAGTAACTGGCTTAAATTTACGTTACTAGATTAAACTTACGCAACGGACATAAATTTAGCTAATTTATGCCAGTTATGCTGGATATTCACAAAAAAAATACCCTACAAACTGTGTTATTCCGTCACACCACTCTCTATTTCATTAGCGACACTTTTAATCAAGCGACGCATCCACTGATGGTCGGGATTGGTTTGTAACAATGGACTCCACGCCATCTTCACCTCAAAGGGTTCAATCGCAAATGGCGCAGGCTTGATCAACAATCTAGGGTTATTGCGCTGCAGTTGAGCCGCTTTGGTTGGAATGGTCAGGATCAGATTCTTTTGTTGTGCGAAGAGAATCGCCGACAAATAGTGTCGAGTAAACACCGTGATATTGCGCGTTTTACCAATGCGCATTAATGCTTCATCTATCCAACCGAGCTTTTGCGCTTCGCTTGGGTTGATCCCAACTCCGGTTCCCATTCCGGTCTTACTTACCCAGATATGTTGCGCCTTTAGATAAGACAAAATATCGAAGTTGTCCGCTATTGGGTTATCACAACTAAATAGGCAAGAAAACCCGTCGTGCCAAAGGCTCATCTGATGGAACGACTGTGGAATGTCGTCAAAACGGTTGATGATAATATCAACAGTGCCTTGCTCCACATCCTGATAACTCACGTCACTTGGCGTCATGATATCCAGTCGTATTTTCGGCGCGATCTCGCTTAACCTTTTCAGAAGAGGTTGAATAATAGTCGACTCAGCATAGTCACTCGCCATGATACGAAACACACGTTCACTGTCTTCTGCATTAAATTCCGTGGTCGGCTGCAGTGTCTTCTCTACATTAACCAAGATGTTTCGAATCAGTGGCTGCAACTTATGTGCTCGCTCGGTCGGTATCATCCCTTCACTGGTTCTCACTAACAGCGGGTCTTCAAAAAGATCACGCAGTCGGCGTAGGCCATTACTCATGGCTGGCTGAGTAATACCCAGTTGATTTGCTGCACGCGTTACGTTTCTTTCACGTAGCAACATGTCTAAATACACAAGTAAATTAAGGTCTACACGAGCAATATTCATAAGAAAAATACCGAACATAATAACTATAAATTAACAAAATTATCACATACATGGTTATTCTTTGTCCATGGTTAGATTTAATCCAAATCAAATGACCTCGCCAAATTGGCCAACATGTCCACGTGAAACTAAGGAATAGTTATGTCGCAAATTACACAAGATATCGAAAAGATTGAAGTTGCAAAAAGCGCTGCTGGTGCTCCATGGGATGCAATTAACCCTGAATCTGCAGCCCGTATGCGAGCTCAAAACAAATTCAAAACAGGTCTGGATATTGCGCAATACACGGCAGATATTATGCGTGCAGACATGGCGGCTTACGACGAAGATAGCTCTCAATACACTCAGTCTCTGGGTTGCTGGCATGGTTTCATCGGCCAACAAAAGCTGATTTCGATTAAAAAGCACTTTGATGGCAAGACAGACCGTCGTTACCTATACCTTTCAGGTTGGATGGTCGCGGCACTTCGCTCTGACTTCGGTCCACTTCCAGACCAATCAATGCATGAGAAAACCTCGGTTGCTGGCCTAGTAGAAGAGCTATACACCTTCCTACGCCAAGCAGATGCTCGTGAACTAGGTGGCTTATTCCGTCAACTAGATGCGGCACGTGAAGCTGGCGATGTGAATCTACAAGACCGAATCCAAGACAAAATCGACAACCACGTAACACACGTAGTGCCAATCATTGCGGATATCGATGCAGGTTTCGGTAACGCAGAAGCGACTTACCTAATGGCTAAGCAGATGATTGAAGCGGGTGCATGTTGTCTACAAATCGAAAACCAAGTAGCCGATGAGAAGCAATGTGGTCACCAAGACGGCAAAGTAACGGTTCCTCATGCTGATTTCCACGCAAAACTTCGCGCACTTCGTTACGCTTTCCTTGAACTAGGCATCGACAACGGCATCATCGTTGCTCGTACCGATTCACAAGGTGCTGGCCTAACAAAAGAAATCGCGGTAGTGAAAGAGCCAGGCGACCAAGGTGACATCTACAACTCTTACCTAGATGTTGAAGAGATTGATGTTGCAGATATGGCTGAAGGTGATGTTTGCTTCAACCGTGACGGCAAGCTAGTTCGTCCTAAGCGTCTGCCTTCAGGCTTATACCAATTCCGCGAAGGTACGGGTGAAGACCGCTGTGTATTCGACTGTATTGAAGCAATCAACGCGGGTGCTGACCTTCTTTGGATTGAGACTGAGAAACCACACATCGGTCAAATCAAAGAGATGATGGACGGCGTACGTGAAGTACACCCTAATGCGAAACTGGTTTACAACAACTCTCCATCATTCAACTGGACATTAAACTTCCGCCAACAAGCATACGATGCAATGGCAGCAGAAGGTAAAGATGTATCAGCTTACGACCGTGCAAGCCTAATGAGTGCGGAATACGATGAAACTGAACTGTCTGCAAGCGCTGACGAGAAGATTCGTACATTCCAAGCGGACGCATCTCGCGAAGCGGGTATCTTCCACCACTTGATTACTCTGCCGACTTACCACACAGCAGCACTGTCTACCGACAACCTTGCAAAAGAATACTTCGGTGACCAAGGCATGTTGGGCTACGTTGCTAATGTTCAACGTAAAGAGATTCGCCAAGGTATCGCATGTGTTAAACACCAAAATATGTCTGGTTCAGACATGGGTGACGACCACAAAGAATACTTTGCTGGTGAAAATGCACTAAAAGCAGCGGGTGAAGCGAATACGTCTAATCAATTTGATTAATCGTTAACAGCGTTTCCCTTCTAGAATCTCCCCCTCCCTTTTCCCTGTTAGGTGCTGGGAGGGAGGAGGTTTTGGGATCAAGCTTGTACTGCCGGCTTCATCTCAAAGCCTCAGATTTGTGTTCCACACCACGGTTAACCGAACAACTTCTGTTTAAGCTAACTGTATACATATTTGTTCAGATTCCTATTTGTTGAGATTCTTATTTTTTGAGAGTGCCTATGACTTCAATACCGACACACCTACAAGATGCAAAAACACTGTTATCAGAAAATGGTTTCGCAACGGGTGATACTTGGTATCACGGCACATCTTCAGCTTTACTCGCGTCTATTCAAGGTCAAGGGCTAAAGCGCTCTGGAGACAAAGCGCTCAATGAAGCCGCTTCAAAAACCATGGCAACGATTGGCAATAATTACACAGAATCCGTTGAGCCCGTCTTCTTAACACAGAGTAAAGAACTGGCCTACTACTGGGCTCAGCAAACCATTCGCGAGCGCAGCACTCGTTTTGAGGGTGAAGAGCACCCTATCGTATTAGCGGTAAATTTAACGGATAAACAACGTGCCAAAGTAAGGCCTGACGTTGGCGCAATGAGCCTATTAATGATGAGTGTTGGCGAGCAATTCATGGCTCACTTAACTGAGATCTATCAAAAGAACAACATCGCAGGCCCAAGCATCGAACTGCGCACTGCGGATCGTATGGATTATCTCAATAAACTTGGAATGGCCTACATTGATGAAGACATCAGTCGTGCTTGCGTGCAAGAGCTTTATGAACCAGAGCTGTCAGAGCCGGAACTGACCAGTTAATCAGGTTCATTACGTAAGCACTATTCAGAATAAAAAATGGCTCCTAAGTAGGAGCCATTTTTTATGTGCGAAGTTATTCACATGCTAGTTAATCAATAGACCAGTAAATTTATGGACCAGTTGATCTATGGACACAGACGACCTTGCTGTGCAGGTTGCGTCATTTCAATGTCACCTTGTAGCGAGCGATACACAACGGTATTCCACACTTCACCATTATCCATTTCAAACTCGATAGCATAGTTCAAACCCGCGACAACCTGAGTTCGAACACTCAAGATCTGTTTGAGCTTAGCAGAGGTGTTCATTTGGCCAAGAACGACGTCTAACGCTTGCTTAGCTTGTGGTGTGATATCACTTTGCGACCAACCACCCGTCAGATTTTTAGTGCTACAAATCGGATTCGCATTCTCTTGTGATTGAACTGGAACCTCAGATTTCTGACTGCATCCTGCTAACACAGCGACACTAAGCAAGGTTGCTACTCCAAGTAATGATGTTAATCGTACTTTCTTCATAAATTCTCTCTACATCGTTCATTCAGTCAGTCATTTACGAGAGATTACCTGTAATGATGTTTCATATGCAGGCAAGCTTAAACCTCGAATGTCATCACTTCATCAGAGATTATGGTGTAACTAATCTATAAATACAGAGCACTGTCAGAAAACCAAAGCCGGACAATAAGCAGACAAGTAAGTATTTGAGAATACACTAATTTAGGGGTTCATGAATTGATTGAAAAATGGCGAAACCATGTTGTTTAGGATTAGTACAAGTAGTAAACTCCCACTTTAAATGCAGCTTGTTTTTGAGAAACTAAACGCACAAAAAGTTAGGGCAACTTTATAAAGTAACTACTCTCAAACATCAGCCATAGATACATCTCTCATAAACGGGTATAAGTCACATAAAAACAATTGGATAAACTTAGGCGGTTCACTACATGGAATTAATGTCGTCTTTAGGTTCACTGTTGGCTAGCAGCCTGCCTATCGAAAAAAAACAACACGCTCTGGTTGAACTCGTACTCGACACTTATCAACCGCAACAGCGCACGGCTCTTTTCAAAACAGTGGCAGAACATCGTCGAAGCCAAATAGAATTGCTTTTCCCTGAACATCAAACAAAAAGCGACTCAGTAATGTTTGAAGTGATGGACTACCGCGATCTGGTTCAGCGCTATCCAAATACCTTATCCGCAGAGGTTGCTCTCTTAGAGGAAGCGGTAGGACAATGCTATATGCATTGGTTGGACTTTTGGTGTGAATGTGAAATTTCCGCAATCAAAGCAAAATTACCATTGAGCACCCATGCCCCTTATCCTATAGATCTGCCCATTAAAGATAGTGCTTACTATGGTGTAATCATTGACCAAATAGAAAATAGCCCACTCTTAGTACAAACGCCAAGTCGCCCTCAAGGAATACCAATCAACGATGCTATTGCTTTAAGCAACCTTGAGGTTTTTATTAAAGGTGAGAAGTGGTATGAGATGCTGCCTTTACTCCACTTATCACAAACAGGTAAGCACTTTATTCTACTCAAACACCCAACAGATGAAGCCTTTCCAACCCTAGTCTCTTCAGCCCTAATTCAGGACTGGTCAAAAAATGAGACTTGGCTAAGCTACGCCCCCATGTTTAGCAACGACAAATGGAAGTACGGTTTATCCAGACGTGGTTATAAGGGACTGGCAGAGCTACATATTTTTACTCAACCGGCCCTATCAAAGTGTGACTCTATTCCAGAGTTCGATAATAAGTTCCAATTACAATTAGCCGAAATGCAAGCTGTATGTGAAATTCTACGCCTAACCGTGAGTGGAAATATTCAACAAAAAGTCTACTTCCTTTATCTTGCTCAAAAAGAGATGCTTAACTTGTTACATCAAGCGAGCTATAAAATTGGTTTCACCATTATAGATCAACCTTTGATACTCGATTTTTACAAGGCTATCGAACCACAAGCATACTTGCCGCTAGGGTCTTGTGACTTGAACGAAACGAACTTACTGACTTACCGCGGGTTATGGAATATTGAACTGATGTTGAAGGCATTCAATCATGTCAACTTTCGAGACTATAGACGGTGCCTCCGTGAAAATAAAAATACAGCGTGGCAAATAATATGAAGACGTTTGATCTTGGGCTAGAGGCGATATTCTATGCTAAAGCCATCACTCTGCTTGCAACGGTCGCTGTTGTTGTAATGTGGCTGTTCTACTATTGTTATCGCCTTAAACAAAAGAACGAAGCGATAGTGGGGACACACCATATACCTTACATCGCATATTCCATCTGTATTATTACGTGGATCAGCAGTAATGCCTACTTCCACACTGGCTTGTTGCCAGGACTTGGCACCACAGCAGCCATATTCGCAGCAAAGTTGGCCAACCTCAGCTCTTTCCTTGCTTTTGCCTTTGCGTATTACTTCTCGTGTCAGCTCGCAGCCGAAAACCGCAGTGGTAAAATCCATAGGTGGCAACAAACCATTCTCGCGAGCATGACGGGCTACTCTTTCTATATCAATTTGACCCCAGGGTTAACGGTAGAAGATGTCACCATTACGGCTCCAAGCCAATTCGTGATCGAGTTTGGCCCGCATACACCCTACTTTTTCATTGGGGTTATCAGCTTGATTGCCCTTACACTGACTAATCTAGTGACCATGCGTACCAATAGCAGCAAGCTAACATTAGCCAAAGCCAACTACATGATTACAGGCATCTTGGTATTCATGCTATCTACAGCAACGATTCACATTGGCGTTGCCTATTTCCTACGTGATTTCTCGCTCACTTGGCTCCCCCCAGCGTTGTCGCTTAGTGAGATGTTATTTGTAGGCTATGCTCTGCTGACCTCTCGCTTCTACAGTTTCAAATACCTTACATACATAAGCCTTAATGTGCTGCTGGTGTGTGCAATTTTAGTGATACCTTTTTGTACGGTATTTATTCCCCTAACTGACGGTAACCAATGGCTATTAGCGATACCCATCTGCGCGATTATCGGCATTACATGGAGTCCAATCTACAAACGTGTAAGTCCTTACTCCTCATTGCTTGTCTATAGAAACAAAAAGACACCGGTACAACAGATACTCGCATTAGAAGAAGGCTTTAAGTTGTCGATTGACGATGCCATGCGTCGTTTAGGTCGCCAACTGCAAATCCCAGAAGATAAGCTTCGACTAGTTAACAGTAATTACAACGAAACCTTCTACGAAGATTACCTATCTAGCAAAGAGTCCGTTCTAGTGTTCGATGAGCTTTCTGAAGAGCTAGATGATACTGCGCTCGCTAAACGGCCGCTAAAAGCACTTTATGACAAGATGAGTTCAAACAACACCGCGTTGGTAATGCCACTATTCGGACACAAAAAATCAGTCACACACTTGCTAGTATCATCGCACAAAAGCAACAATCGTATGTTCTCTAATGAAGAAATCTCTGCACTGCAAACCTTGTTAACGCGTGTACAAAGCACCATCGAAGCCGATAGACGAATTCGCCAAAGTCGTGCTCTTGCTAACTCGATCGCTCATGAGATGCGTAACCCACTCGCTCAAGTGCAACTGCATTTTGAGGTGTTAAAGCAGCACATTGATAATCAAGCACCAACTCAACAAATCTTGACTGACATTGAGAATGGCCAAGCAGCGATTCAACGCGGGCGACAACTGATTGATATCATCTTACGAGAAGTCAGTGACAGCTCGCCTGAGCATGGACCAATCACCATGACATCTATCCACAAGGCCGTGGACCAAGCCGTCAGCCACTATGGCTTTGAGAACGAGAAGATCATTGAGCGAATTCGTTTACCACAACACGCTGATTTTGTGGCAAAACTAAATGAAACTCTATTCAACTTCGTCATTTTCAATCTGATACGCAATGCAATCTATTACTTTGATTCTTACCCAGACAGCCAAATTGAGATCAGCACCAAAACAGGATCTTACGAGAACGCTCTCACATTTCGTGATACCGGCCCCGGCATTGACGAAGCCATTGTTCATAAGGTCTTTGATGACTTTTTCTCTTTCCAAAAAAGCGGTGGTAGCGGCTTAGGACTGGGTTATTGCCAACGAGTGATGCGCTCATTTGGTGGCAGAGTAGAATGCCATTCCAAACTTGGTGAATTTACTGAGTTTCACCTGTACTTCCCTATTGTACCCAATGCTCCAAAAGCGGAGACGCTGCGTACGCCTTATTTCAACGGTTGGAAACACAACCAATCGACGGAAGATAAAGCCGAAGCTGATGTAAAACCAGAGAGCCAAACTCCAAGCCGTGATATAGAACCTGAACCGGCAAGTACGCTAACAGAAAGTAAGCAAACAGAACGCACGCAAGCAGAAAATCAACCAGCATCAAGCCATCTTGCACCGACGGTACTTATTGTTGATGACAAAGAAGTGCAACGCACGCTTGTTCAGATGTACCTGAGCCGACTTGGCGTAAATAGCTTGCAAGCTAAAAACGGGGAAAATGCTGTCGAGCTGTTCAGATCACACAAAGTTGATTTGATCTTAATGGACGTACAAATGCCGATAATGAATGGCTTTGACGCAAGCCAGATCATCAAGGCGCGCTCACCTCAAACACCAATTATTGCTTTGTCTGGTGAATCAGGACAACGAGAGCTAGACATGATCAGAAAACTGATGGACGGTCGCCTAGAGAAGCCAACCTCTTTGAACGCACTGCAACACCTACTGGACAACTGGCTAGAGAAAGGCTGGGCGCCAAACGCTTCTAAAGAAACAGAAAATGAATAGCTGACTACGGTTAAGTGAATCAATGAAAAAAAACGATTAGAACTCACTGATGGTTGGCCTCAATCATCGCTGTTTCGATCAAATCCAGTAACCACTTGTATTTGGCAGAATGTTGGTTTTTCTTATGAAGATAGGCAAATACCTCCATTTTCTCTGCATCTTCTTCTAATCCTTCAATCACAATCGAGCGCAATACTCCCTTGTGCTGTTCGATCACCGGAGGCATGCAGGGTGCGATCATGTTGGAATGCTTAATCGTTTCTATTAACCCAACAACTGACGTCGTTCGAAGCGCCATATTAATCGATTTACCTTGGCTTAAAACTTCTTCTTCCAATCGCGAGTGTTTGTTTTGATCGAAGTAAGCAAGGTCAACATGCGCAAATGGAAAGGACAACAAATCATCAATCTGTGCTACATCCTCTTTAAAAGGATGGTCGACTCTTACTGCCAATACAAATTTTAGGGTTACGAGAGGCACAGCAATGATCTCGGCGGGCAGGTTTTCAGCTTCAAAGTGAATAACAAAATCAATCTCGTCACTCTTAAGTCTTTCCAGTGAATCTTGGGAGCTAGTATGACTAATCAACCTCGAAAGTGGACTTTCATCTGAGAGTTGATGAAACAGAGAGGGTGTTAACCAAGGCAAAAGGTGCGGGTTCGCCTCTA
This sequence comes from Vibrio sp. 10N.247.310.17, assembly GCF_041466605.1. Taxonomy (NCBI): domain Bacteria; kingdom Pseudomonadati; phylum Pseudomonadota; class Gammaproteobacteria; order Vibrionales; family Vibrionaceae; genus Vibrio; species Vibrio sp. 10N.247.310.17. The sequence goes on from NZ_JBFSTC010000020.1 coordinate 18,447, forward strand.
TCTTAAAATCTTCGCTTAGTTCGGCAGGAGTAAACTGTTTACCCTCTTCTATCGCCGTGACCAACCCGTCCAATAGTGGAAAAACACGTCGATACAGTTCATCAGAATAAGGCGTCGGGAGAAACTGCTTATTGGACAAAACAAATAGCTCTTCACCTAATGATTCCTTAAGCTTTTTGACGCTTTGGCTTACCGCTGGTGTCGAGACAAACAGCTTTTCAGCTGCTTTGCGCAAGCTTTTTTCCTGATACACCACCACAAACACTTTCAATAAGTTCAAATCGACGTTATTCAGTTTCACACCCAAACCATAAACCAATACTTAACGAATGGTTAAGTTTATATGAATTAACTTAACGATGTCCACTTTGTATAGTTACCTCACCTTCACGCAGTACACGGATGTAGTGAGATAAATTTATGAGGCATCTATGTTATTACAACGTTCAATCCTTTCTCTAACTCCTTTGTTTCTGGCAAGTGTCGCTTTCGCGGAAGAAGCCGAAATTCAAGATATGTCAGATCCGTTAGCCGTCTATACACAAGGTGGCTTCGGTTACACAGACAAAGGCTTAAACCTGAAAATCGGGCAAACCTATGACACTGGTAGCGATACGACCATGGGTATGAATGTCTTCGAAGTCAAAGGCATCGCTGGTGAAGCCATTGGTTGGAATAACCGAGGCGCAGATGACACTATCGATTCGATTCGTTTCAGAAACTTCGGCGTAGACTTAACCAATGGTCGAGGCACACAAGTCGATATGTCTTGGGATTTCGATAGTAATCAAGGTAGTGCGTCATACAGCTTTATACAGGCTCTTCCACAAATGGGCATGTTTAACTTCTATCCGCTTGCGGGTGTTGGTGTTGCTGCAGGTGAGGAGTTGGTTGAAGGCTCTGGAGGCAACCTCGACGCGGATCAACTTCGTGATCGCTACAACATGCACGGTACTTTCTACGTGGCGGGTATGTACGCAAAAATGCAACTTACCGACAAGATTTGGTTGAACTATAACCCTATGTATTTAGGCACGATGTCTGGTTCATCAACGTTCAAAGATTATGGATTCGAGGGCAGTGATTCTGTACTCGCACATGAGTTTGCTGCGAGCTACCAGATTAACCCAAGGGCGAACGTTCGTTATTTTGCAAATTGGACAGAAAACACCAGTATCGAAGACGGTGATCACCGCATCGAATTTAACTATCAGTTTTAAGCAGTCACTTTCTGCTTGGATGAGCTCTTTCAGTTTGAACCAATGATTTCTGTTCGACGAGCCATTCCCGTTTTGACGAATAATTTTGAGTTTTGAGGACACATTATGAATATGATATCTAAAGCCTTTGTTGGTAGTTTCACTTGCCCATTACGCTCAGCTGCCATGCTAGTTTCTGTAACAGCCTTGTTTTCAGCCACAGCGATAGCAGGCAACGGTGATGCGACAGAAACGATCCAAACGCGTGCAGGTGACTTTACTTTCGAAACCGACTTTCTTCATGGCATTCCAACACAAGAAAGCTCTGCAAAACTGTTTGAACTGATGGACTATCAACGCGCGTCACAAGCTTACATTTGGTCCGTGCCTTTGGTGTCAAACTACGCATGGAAACAAGCCTATGCCGACATGGGGGCAGAGGATGGTCAAATTACTTATGTTGAGTCTCATGAATCTAAGCTAGGAGGTTTAACTTACAATACCTCTACGCCTTACGCGATTACTTGGTTTAACGTAGAGAAAGAGCCCGTTGTTATAGAAATTCCCACAAATGAACTGCGTGGCGCGGTACACACCATGTGGCAAATCGGTATTTCTCAGATGACTGAGCCGGGCGTCTACGTGGTAAAAGCGAAAGGTTCTGAAACGCCGAGTAACCTGCCAAAAGGCGCAAAAGTATTTGAGTCTGATACCAATAATGTTTTCTTGGGTGTTCGCTTAATGGCTAAGTCAGATCAGCAACGTATGAAAGACTTAGAAGCATTAAAAATTACTGACCTTAACGGCAAGCCGCTCAGTAGCAAAGGCGTGAACTTCCCTGAACGTGGTGACGATGCTAAGCACCCACGTGGTATGGCATTTTGGGAGACCTTGAATGAAGCGATCCAAGCCGAACCTGTAGCAGAGCGCGACCGCATGATGCACGACATGTTACGCCCACTAGGTATTGAAAAAGGCAAAGCATTTACTCCATCAGCTCAGCAGCGTGACATCTTAGAACAAGCTGTAATCATGGGTGAAGCTATGGTTAAAAACATCGATTTCAACAAGACTGAACGTCTACCACACGCGGCTTATGGCAAAGAAGGGAATTCGTGGGAAATCGCAACGGCTTCAACACCAAACCAAGACCGTCACTATGGTATGGACCTCGATGGACGTGCAGCTTGGTTTTATGAAGCCGTCACTAACGACATTGCAATGCATGGATTTGAGAACGGCGGTTGGGGTCAGATCTACCTAGACAACTACCGTGACGACAATGGCAAAGGGCTAAATGGCAGTAACCACTATACTTTGACGCTAGATGGAGATGTAAATTTCGCCGATTTATTCTGGACCATCACTGTCTACAACGTCGAGAACCGCGCCATCATCGACAACGAAATTGAGCGTGCCGACGTGGGTTCTAACATTGAAGGGACAGTTAAAGATTCGCAAGGCAATTACACCTTCCACTTCTCGCCAACTAAGCCTGCTGATGTAAATGAAGCGAATTGGGTGCAAACCCGAGAAGATGAAAACTGGTTTGTTTACTTCCGCGCTTACTCACCAAGTAAAGCATTTGTAGCGCAACAGCCAGAAACCTTACTGCCTAACTTTAAGCGAGTGGACTAGCCGCTAAGTCTATGTACTAACGATAAAGTCCATTACGACCCACGATAAAAGAGGAGCCTCAGCGCTCCTCTTTTTAATCCTGCTACCTTTCTAGCCTTCAAAGGCGCTGCGAAATAAACTCAACTAGTTGTTTTTCTGATTCTTGAAACAATTCCATGATTTAAAAGAGTAAAAGGGTTATACATAATAATGTGTTATCTAAATTACTGAAATTATCATGACGCTCAAAGAGATCCTTAACATTCCCAATGTCCGCTACTTCTTAATGTTTAGAAGCAGCTACTTTGCGCGTTTTTACTACCCTATATTCACCCTACTTTATTTAGATTACGGGTTAACCCTGTCTCAATTCGCGATGCTCAATGTAGTTTGGGCGGCCACCATTGTGCTTGCTGAAGTACCGTCGGGTGCATTCGCCGATACCTTAGGCCGCAAGAAACTGGTGGTGCTGTCTTCGATTGTGATGTTTGTTGAGATCGCCATGATAGCGCTAGTACCAACCGGAAACCCCGACTTGGTATTCATAGTCTTTCTGATTAACCGGATTCTCAGTGGCTTAGCGATGGCACTGGCCAGCGGCGCCGACGAGGCATTGGCTTACGACACCTTAAAAGAACAAGGCAATGAAGAGTTGTGGCCTCGAGTGCTGCAAATTCAGCTTCGTGTCGCCTCAACGGTCGGTATCTTTGTCACACTAATTGGCGCGGCGATGTACGACGTGAACTTTATGGCGAACATCTTTCATTTCCTTGGACTATCTGAACCAGAAAGCACTAAAGATCTGATGCGTATTCCTGTGTTCGCCACCCTATTTGTAGCGATGATCGCCATCTATGCCGCGATTAATATGCGCGAAGAGAAAAAGGTAATGCCAAGCGACCAAACCAAATTGGCAACCACCATCGCCAGCCTTAAATTAACAGCTGACACAGGTAAGTGGGTACTTGCTACGCCTTACGTGCTGTTCATGTTGTTGTATTACAGCCTGTTCGAACACACCTCAAGAATGTTCCTAACCATGAACAGCCAATATTATCTCGCCATCGATATTCCTATTATCTACTTCGGTTTTATTGGCGCGGGGATCAGTTTGCTTAAAATCATATTGGCGGGGCAAAGCCGTAGGCTAGCAGAAAGCATGGAGCCTAAAACCTTCATTGTGGTTATGGGTTTAGCAAGCATGGCGACTTATTATTGGATCAGTTTAGGTTGGACGATTTACGGGGTTATTCCAGCACTAGTACTGATTTTTATTATCATGACGATGAACATTTTCATTAGCTACCACCTGAATAAAAAAACCGAATCACACAACCGAGCCACTGTCCTCAGCTTTAAAGGCCTGATGTTTAATCTCGGATATGGGCTGATCGGCATTTTGTACGCTTACTACTATAAACTGGTGTCTCAGGGCTACACCGAACAAGAAATAGAACAGAACCTCGCTTTCTTAGCTTCACTGTCTTCGTTTTTCTATTACTTCACCTTATTGTTCGTTTTGATTAGCGCGTTGTTCTATTTCAAAAACAAAAAACAGCCGATCTTTTGAAGAACGTACTGATACTGAATGGAGAGTAAAAGTGAGCCTCTGGCTATAAATAGACCATGTCGCTTCTTATCATGTGATTTTTTGTTAAGATAATCATCAAATTACATAACACATGGAAGCGTCATGTCTTTTAGTTGGATAGCTTTTACTCTTCTCGCAGCCTTCAGCCAATCTTGGCGCAATGCCTTTCAAAGCAAGTTAAGTGGCACCATGAGTGTTGCTGGTGTGACGCTGGCACGTTTTATCTGGGCAGGCCCAATCGCCTTAATTTATCTGTGCGCCCTCTATCAATGGAAGCCAGTATCCACACCTGATTTTTCGGGTGAGTTTGTTTTCTACATTATTGCAGCAGCCATTATGCAGATCCTCGCGACGGGCTTAATGGTGATGTTATTTAAGCTCGAAAACTATGCGATAGGAGCAGGCTTAGCCAAGTGTGAAGCCCCCGTATCTGCTGTGTTATCCGTATTGTTTTTTGGAACTGCTTTAACATTAACAGGTTGGATTGGCGTGCTTATTGGCACGTTAGGCGTACTAATCATGAGTAGCGCTTCTGGCTGGCGAAGCTTGTCCCCGAAAGTGTTCTTATTAGGTATGGCTTGTAGCACCGCTTTTGCTTTAACGTCTCTTTGGGTACGTGAAGCAAGCTTGAGCATAGGGCTGCCCTTCCCTCACAGCGCTGCTTGGGTGCTGTTTCTGGTCATTACTCTTCAGACATGCATTATCTGTACGTATCTCTTTTTCAGAGAGCGAGACACGCTGCGCCAGATATTCAAGAAATCTAAACTGGTGGTGATGACAAGCCTAGCGAGTGTTATCGGTTCTCTGGGTTGGTTTAGCGCGATGTCGCTTCAAGCCGTGCCGTACGTAAAGACACTCGGGCAAGTCGAAGTGATCTTCATGGTGTTGATATCCTACTTCTGGTTAGGGCAAAGCATCGCACGCAAAGACATTGTTGCACTCATCTTACTCTCTATCGCAGCAGTATTGGTTATGTGGCAGTGACGAGCTCGTTAATATGACTAGGACAAATTGAAGTCATATTGCGACCGTTTGTTTTCGCTTGATATAACGCTTTGTCGGCTCGGCTAATAAACCCATTCCAACTCTCATGCGGGTGAAGCTGAGCAACACCAAAACTCGACGTCAGAAACATCTCATTTCCTTGCACTGCTGAGATCTCTGAAATAGACAATCGCAGCTTACAAGCAATAACCTGTGCTTGTAGAAAATTAACATTGGGCAATAAAATCATTATCTCGTCTCCGCCAAAACGAAACGCGCTGGCTGTTGGCGATGTTTTTATCGCACTTTGAACCATTTCAGCAAAAGACTTGATGACGAGATCACCTACAATATGTCCGTGTTGGTCATTGATTGACTTAAAATTATCAATATCCATCATAATGGCACTTACAGGCGTAGTCCCCGCCTGCTTCATGATGACTGGAACCATTTCATCTAATGCTCTGCGGTTTCCAAGTGCCGTTAAAGGGTCGCTGTAAGACAGGTCATGAATAGACCTAAGCAACCTTGCATTAATCAACCAAAGCATTGTGAAGCTCATCGACACGATAAGAACAATACTCATTAAAAAGGCAAGTTGATGAATGAGTGCGGCTGCCATGAAATCCTGAAGCTCAGCTGAAAATAGCGTCACTAATACTCGGAAAACCATAAACCCGCCATATATCAAAAATGATAAGGCCATCATCCGAGTAGCTAAGTTCAAGTCATCACGTTGACCCTTTAACACCACAAACGCAGTGCAAAGAGTGACAAAGGCTAAATAGAAACTAATGAGAATAATTCGAGCCTTGATGGAAGGTTCATAGTACGTGAAGTGAATAAAACCTAGCAGAAGAGCCAACATCATCAAACTGCTGAGGTAGGTACATTTTAAAGAGTATTCTCGGAACAGGCATAAGCTATACAAAGCGAGATGAAAGCCTAGCGCAATGACCATATTGGCACCAATAACAGTGACCCAATCCGGTAACTCCCCCCTTAGGCTCAACATCAACGGCCCAGTTCCAATAACAAATATTGAAAGGGAAAAGCTAGAGAGCCCTTTAATTGGCTGTTGCGTAAATTGGAACAGCAATAAGCCAATGCAGTAAGTGAAAGAGAACAAAATAATAATAAAATTAAGCGTTCTCATATCCAGCGAAAAACCATCCATGATTTTCTATCTTCCATACGCAACCAAATTTCAACATGGTTAATAATCATACAAACCACAAAAACATTCACCATATGAATCTTTATATTTTATAAAATAAGGGATGGGTCACATATGCAGAGATTCTTGTCGCATGAGTCCATGACATGGATAGGCATGTAAAACTCGCCCACATATGGCTTCATAGCATCACGGAATCTACAGGCTTCTGCACTCGTTACTTGGTTGAATGACGACTGTCTGGCATTATGCGCCCAAGAAACCTGTGGTTATTACACAGCAAAGAATGAACGAAGGTAGTCAGTGGTAGAAAACAGCCAACAATTAAGTGACCGTTACGACGAACATGGTTACTTTGTTATCAGAAATTATTTCGATGAAGCTCAAATTGCATCGCTTAGAAAAGTCGTGCTGAAATTTCATGAATCATGGAAAGCAGACAACGAAGAATTCTATAAAGAAGAAGCATTTAACTCATCTTTAATTACGGGAAGCGAATATTTGCTCGCCGACGATAGAAGCGTGCTTTTCGACTTCATCAGCTCGAAACAAGTGATGAACGTGGTTGATGCGGTGATTCCGAACAAACCGGCATTCATGAATACACAGCTGTTCTTCAACCCAGTAAATCCGCAACAAAAAGACTTCTGGCATCGTGACTGTCAATACGACTACGACATTGATGACCAGATGAAAGTCATCATGGAAACCCAAGTATTGCATCTGCGAGTGCCCCTTTTTGATGAGCCCGGCATGGAACTTATCCCCGGCACGCACAAACGTTGGGATAACGAAGAAGAGTACAATGTTCGCCAAGAAAAAAACGGCAAAGTGAGCAGCGATGACATCTCTGGCGGTAAGCAGATACCGTTAGCCGCCGGTGACTTATTGGTGTTTTCAGCGGATATGATCCACCGAGGCCGATATGGCTTGGATCGTTTGGCTTTGGATATTTTGATCTTCGATTCGGCGGCAGACTATGTCGACTACGTTGATGACGATTGTTTACCAACACCAGCTATGTTGAGCAATATTAGCGACCCAAGATTGTTTATGAACACGCTACACTTAAAATCAATGCAGTACTCATAATCCATAAAGGTGCCCGAACTATGACTGACACTAAGCAAAATACCCGAATTAGCCAGTTCCGTTTCGGTCAGCCAAAAGAATCTCTCAAGTTAGAACATGTCGCTTTAGGGGCATTAGACAAAGATAAAGTTCGCGTACAAATTGAAGCGACTAACATCAACCCTAGTGATCTGTTGTCGATTTATGGTGTTGGGCAGTACAAACATAGCCACCAGCCGCCGAGAATACCGGGATTTGAAGCGGTAGGAAGGGTTATAGAATCCAGCAATGCCGAGTTTGCAGTAAACCAGCGTGTGCTTGTGGCAACCAGTGGAACATGGCAGAACTATGTCGATGTATCACCAGATGATCTGTTCCAAATTCCTCAACATTTAGAAAATGGCTACGCCTGTCAGTTGTACATTAATGCGCTAACTGCATGGGTGTTAACGACAGAAATAGCTAAGCTGACCCAAGAAGATGTGTTGATCATCAACGCGGGCAGCTCAGCCATCGGTAAGATATTCTCTCAATTATCAGAATCACTCGGCTTCAAAATCATTGTCGTTACATCACAACCGAAACAATACCCGACCATTTCAAGTTGGGTGTTAGATGCAAATGATGATTTAGTTTCTCAAATTAAGGCGTTAGGCTTGCCTATGCCGACCGTTGCCTTTGATGCGATTGGTGGCTCACCCGGAACCGATCTTATTCACACCCTTAGCAACAATGGGCGTTTTATCAACTATGGCACGCTGTCACTGGATTTTTACGAGCCACGTTTTTTTGAGCACGCGAAAAGCCAAAGCATCGATTTCAGCACCTTCTTCTTACGTTATTGGGAAGAGGCTGAAGGCAAAGATGTGCGCCGTGATAAATTCACAACCATGCTAGATCACTTCATCACAAACGACATACAGCTCGACGTCGACCGCTACCTGCCATTCGATGAAGTGCAAACCGCGATTGATCTCATCGAATCGAAAACCACACGCCTAGAGGGCAAGATCATCTTGCTTCCTTAGTACATCGTTGATCGCGATAACTTGCGCTCGTGTTAGGTAACCCTCCTAACACTGCGTTAAACGGCGGAGTTTGGAATGTATACTAGTCCATGAAGACATTAATACACTGTTATTGGTCGGTATAGACTCTGAATAAGCGTAATTACTTCAGATAAATAACGTTTGTATCTTTCGGTTTGCTCAACCCAGTTTCAAGTTTTTCCGACAGCGTTTCCGCACACATAGGTTTGGCCAAGAGATAACCTTGTCCGTAGTCACAGTGCGATTGCGCTAAGAAGCTTGACTGGATCGTTGTTTCAATTCCTTCAGCAACGACCTTAATACCTAGCTGGTGAGCCATTGAAACAACTGCCGCACATAGAGCTCGGTCATTCATGTCGCACTCAAGATCATTGACAAAGCTTCGGTCAATTTTCAAACCATCAATGTTGAACTCTCGCAAGAACCCTAGTGAAGAGTATCCGGTGCCAAAATCATCTAACCAGACTTTGATCCCCATACTCCTAAGGTCGTCTAACGTTTTCTTTGCGCTTACCTTATCAAACATTAGGGCCGTTTCAGTTACTTCTATATGTAACCTTGTCACTTCAACTTGATGTTTTTGTGTTTGATATTGGAATGTTCGGAGTGCTTTATCGCCATAGAGCTGCTTTGGAGACAGGTTTATCGCAACATAAAATTCAGGAGGAAGGTGATGTCTACAATCCCACTCCTGAATATCTTTGCAGGCTTGCATTACTATCCAATCACCAAGTGTATGAATAATATCCGTGGCTTCAGCGATAGGAATGAACTCAATTGGAGAAATATTGCCTTTTGTAGGATGATGCCAACGTATAAGGGCTTCAACTCCAACGACATGCCCTGTTTTCAGGTCAAACTTTGGTTGATATAAAAGCCTAAACTGAGAAAAATCATCTATCGCAGATCTAAGTTCCTTTTCGATGACTCCTCTTGCGAGTATCTTCTGTTCGATTTCTTGGTTGAAGAAACAGTACCTACCTTTACCATTCTCTTTGGCGCTGTACATTGCCATGTCCGCACTTTTAACCAAGTCTTCAGAGGTGTTTCCCGAGTCTGGATATAAAGCAACGCCAACACTCGCTCCAACCACTACCGATTCACCTACGGAACTGAGGTAAATCGGCTGTTTTAGTGAGTTCACAATATCAGAGGCAAACTTAGATACTGTATCCTGTGTCTTAACTCCTGATAAGCGAAGCAAAAACTCATCCCCCCCCAACTCTTGCAATCATGCATTGAGGCTCGTCCTTTGTAGCTATTTGCCCCATTTTTTTTAGCGAGTTAGTTAATGTCTGAGCCACTTCACTTAACAGCTCATCTCCAGCTTGGTGTCCAAGGTTGTCATTGACTCGTTTAAACTCGTCCAAATCGATAAAGAAAACCGCAAACACCTCTTTTGACTGTTTGCATCGATGAATACATCGTTCAAGGCATTTAATAAACTGAGAGCGATTCGGTAACTTAGTCAGCGGATCGTTATAAGCTAAAAACTCAACTTCCTCATTCCGTTGCTTGAGGCTTGAATCCATACTATCAAACGCCTGAGCAAGTTCTCCGAGTTCATCACTGCGCTGAATGTTGTTTGGTACTTGGAAAATCCCTTTACTGATGCGTTTCGAATGTTGTAGGAGTTGATTAATCGGACGAATCATCGTCTTAGCTAATAACATGGAAAAGAGTAAGCTCACCAAACACGTGAACATTGTCAAGATTATGCTCAACACCGCGCTATAGCTTCTACTTGACTCAGTAATATCCTTGATAATGGTGTTATTTTTCTCGATATCGTCTTTCACGGCCTTTAAGGAGTAGCTCATCACTATGCCACCTAACCGAGTCTTATTCATCGTGATTGGCCGCGCAACAATCAGTGCTGATGAATTGATTTCTGTGTAAGCTTCTTGCTTATTCAAGACATTTTCTTGCACCCTTGGCATATCCAAGTTGGAGCCATAACCGAGTACTACATCTTCTCCTGTATGAACTATCAGACCATTAGCATCAAAAACCTTTATGAATATGACATCTTTATTTTCAAAGGCAGGCTCTAAAATGGAGTTAATATTATCGATATCATAAAAATACATCGGATCAAAAAGTGCATCTGACAGGTACTCAACCGTTTGTTCTGCTTGACTCTGAGCTTGGGAAGTAAAGTTCTCTGCAATATTCGTTGCCGTTTCTTCCAGAATTTCATCACTATAGTATGAAGATATCAGCCACTGAGACAAGGAAAGGCAGCCCATAGTCAAAACGACCATAAGCATGTTTCCGAGAACCAATTTACCTTTTAACTTCATAAGCAATAACTTCTCTAGTTAACGGGAGATGTATTCATCAACCAGTCGTTTTTGCGCTTCCGCCCAAGAAATGCTTTCTACAATCTCTGGTGTGATAGCATCAAACTTTTTCGTCTTCTTATAAGCTTTCAAAGCCAGTTTACCTTCCTCACTTTCATGAGCCGCAAGCAATACTAAGAGCATGTTTTGCTTAAGTTCGGAGGAGAGATCAGGGCGTATTAGAACTAGTGAGCGGGGAATCGCTTGAGAAGCATGGATTACCTGTAACTGTTGTTTTACCTGCTCGGGAATTTCTTTCTCCCAATCGAGATTACTAAATGCAGCTGACGCAACAATATTACGATGAACCCAGCTCATCATGTTGGATTCTCCTCCCGACTTTGAATATTCATCGGAGAAAAAATATCCCACCTTATCTTTCGGTGGATACTCTCTAGGGGAACTTAGCTCATAGAGCTTATATCCTTGCCCAAGCAGTATCGCCGCAGGTACAAGAAACGCACTAGTAGAACCGACATCCTCAAAGACAACCGTTTTTCCACGCAGGTCACCTAGGGAGTCGACCCCGTTATTGCGTTTGGAAAAGAAGATTGAATGATATTCAGCCACACCGCCTTTCCATCGTCTTGCTAAAAGTTCAGCACCCGAATATTGCATTAATTCCTGTGCTGCAAACACCGTTTCAGAAACCAGATCTACCTGACCGCTTTTTATCCAACGAGCCATTTGACGAGAGTCGCGGGCGACAACAACTTGGCCTGTTTTGATACCATCGTTAGATAGATTTTCAGCTAAGTAATCAGCAAAAGGCTGTGCACGTTTGAATGCTTTTTTTGGGTTAGAGCTAATAATCCCTATGATTATTGTTTCTTCACGCAAGGTGCTTTTCGTGTCTGCACTAGCGGATACCGTGAAAAGCGAACAAACAATTACTGCTAGCAGTATAACGAACTGTTTACAAATGGACTGACAACTAAACATGCACGCACCAAAATGTGATATTTATCCCAATATTAAAACTATAATATTCGAAAATCATAGAATCTGCCATCTTGTATTAGCGATTAGTGGTGTAAGTACACAATCGCGAATAAATTAATCTCATTACGTTAACAACAAGTTGTTATTGCGTCTTCTTACGTGAAAATTTAGAGCAAATAGTCTTTACTCTAAGATCATAAACGTGGTCACGAACCATCTAACAACAAATTCGAAAACATCTTTGATGGCTTAAACATTCCCACCAACATCTGTATTCTCCCTCGCACTGATCTATTTCCCTCTTATCGAAGTACAAGTTATTAATAATTCGATATAAATCGCTCTATTGTTTGAAATTGTTGTCTACAGTTTTATAGAGCTTGTCGCTTCGATAATTGCCACAAGTAATGACACCTTTTGATGGTAAGTCTTGGTTATAAGGAAAGGAAATGGAAAGCCTAATTGTCACACTCAAGCACGCCAGCAAAAGCTTTGTTGATGGCAAAGATACCCATCACGTGCTGGACAATGTCGACTTCGCTTTAGCGACAGGGGCAAGCGTGGCTTTGACAGGGGCGAGTGGCAGTGGGAAAAGTACTCTGCTGAATATCATTGCGGGGTTTGAACCTCTATCCGGTGGCGAACTATCTGGTGGAGAATTGTGGCTCGATGGCGAGAACTCATTCGATTGGAAAGATCCACAGTGGAGCCGATTCCGCCATCAAAAACTAGGCGTTATCTTTCAGCAGTTCAACTTGTTAACCCCACTCAACGTAAAACAGAACATCGCCTTCCCTCTCCATTTAAATCAACAAAAATGGGGCGACTGGTGCGATTACTTAGTGGAAGCGTTAGGCATCAGTGAATTGCTCGATAGGCATGTATCTGCACTCTCTGGCGGTCAACAACAACGAGTCGCAATAGCGCGTGCGCTAGCCCATAAACCCAAACTATTGCTTGCCGACGAACCCACAGGCAACCTCGACCACAAAGCAGGGTTAGAGGTTATGAAACTGCTTAGTGAAATCACTACACAAGGCAACACTGCCGTGCTTTTGGTTACGCACAGCCCAGAATGCGCCAGCTTTATGCAGACAAAATTGGTGTTAGATGATGGTTGTTTAAGGAACGCCGATCTAACCCCAAGAGCGGCAGCGTTGTGAGTAATCCAATGAAGCAAACTGGTTTCGCTCAGAACCAGCTCACCCATACCAAACTGACTCTGAACCTATTCGCGGCACACTATCGTCAATCGCCACTGCAAGCCGCAGCGATTCTGATCGGCATTGTGCTAGCGGTCACCTTGTTTGTCGCAGTGCAAGCCATCAACCTCAATGCCAAGCGCAGTTATGCAGAATCGACCGAGCAACTTAGCGCTCAAGCTCAGAACCTTATCATTCCACCAGCAGGGCAAAACTATTTGCCGGAATCGCTCTACTTCAGCTTAAGACAAAGTGGACTAAGCGCTGCGCTACCTGTAATTGAAGGGCGAGTAAGAGACGAACAAGGCCGACGCTGGTCAGTTCAAGGAAGTGAGTTGATCGCCGCCCTCACTTCAAGAGCTCGCCACGCTCGCGTCGACGAAAAAAGCAATACTCAAACCAAAGAGCCAAACATTTCCCTGTTCGACAATGCCTTACCTTTGCCGCAACTCTTAGCGGGTGAACCCATTGTGATGATGAGCCAATCTCAGCACCAGAGTTTGGACGAAGTGGACACGCTCACTTTGGATGAAGTACTGACCAAAGTCGTGGTATTGCCAGATGAATGGCAGCTAGGTAGCCGAATGTTGATGGATATTGGGTTCGCTCAGCAACTGCTTAACAAGCAAGGGCAACTGAGCTACATCGCTATTTTTGACACTAAGAGCGACACTAACAGCAATACTCAGGATAAATGGCAAAGCCTTATTGGCGAACAAGGGCAATGGATTTCCAACAACCAAAGCACGGATCTCGGTTCAATTACCGATAGCTTTCACCTCAATCTCACCGCCATGAGTTTGTTGGCGTTTTTAGTTGGCTTGTTCATCGCTTACAACGGTGTGAAGTACAGTTTGCTGAAACGTAATCGGCTGTTGGTACAAATTCAACAAGCTGGGATTGCACCAAGCATCGTATTTTCAGCTCTGTTGGTCGAGCTGACTGTTTTAGTCACACTGGGCGCGTCGCTTGGTTTCATTCTCGGCATTCAACTCAGCCATTGGCTACACCCAACCGTCGCGATAACGCTTGAACAACTTTATGGTGCAACACTGCTTCCCGGCACATGGCAGTGGCAATGGTTAGTGCAGGCACTGCTACTCACGCTGGCCGCAACGCTTGTCGCGTGTTGGCAGCACTTTAAACAGCGCGTGCGACAACCCCTCTCTTCCCATGGCGGTTTCTATCAAGCGCCGGAAGCGTCTAACGAAAATCAGCTGTTTGTTATAGGGTCAGTATTAACCATTGTCGCGTTAGCAGGGTTATGGCTGAGCGAGCATCATCGCTTCACCATGGCTTGGCTCGGTGTGTTAGTGGTGTCGATTCCTTTATACCTGACCAAAACACTCAGCGTGCTAGCGAACTGGAGCGAAAAACGTACCCAATCGGGGTTAATACAATATCTGTTCGCTGAGCTGCGTGAACTTATCTCCCCTCTCTCCCTTGCCATGATGGCGTTGCTTCTCGCCGTCACCGCCAATATCGGAATGAATACCTTAGTCGGCAGCTTTGAATCCACGTTAAAGCAATGGCTTGAACAGCGCTTACATGCCGATATTTACGTTAGCCCTGCCCAAGGTGAAATCGCGAATGTGGAACGTGCGTTAGAGCAGTTTGAAAATGTTGAAACCGTTTATAAGCAATATTATGTCGATGATAACTTGCAGGGCTTACCTACTTTGCTCGGCACCAAAGACAAAGACACACTTGAGCAAACCATGGTATTTCAATCCCACCTTGATGATTTCTGGACGCGCTTTTACCAAGGTGAATTCGTGGCGATCAGCGAACCTACGGCAGTGAAGCTCGGCTTGTCCCTTGGAAGCCGACTCAAGCTCGACGTGATCCAAGACAAAACACTCATCGTCGGGGCGATTTTCCACGATTACGGCTCACCGAATGGCGAAGTGTTAATTGCGCCTAATCTATGGCTCGAAAGCGGATTTACTGACTTACCCACCAGCTTGGGAATCAAAGTCTCTGGCGACCCACAGGTGGTGTACGAACAGCTACGCCAACAACTCAATCTGCACCCTAGCCAGCTTTACGATCAAGCGCAGATCAAATCGATCGCTTTAGATATCTTCTCACAAACCTTTGCCATCACTCGGGCGCTTAATGGCGTCACTTTAATGGTGGCGGTGATAGGGTTGTTCTGCGCCTGTTTCATGTTGCTCGATGCACGCAAAGCCGCCATTGCAAGGTTGTATGCACTCGGTGTTAGTCAGCAAAAATTGATGGCGATGGTGGTCGGGCAAATCGTTGTTCTAGTCGCCTTCACTCTGGTTATCGCTTTACCACTCGGCGCCATGGTCGGTTATGTGTTAACGGACATCGTCACCCTGCGCGCCTTTGGTTGGAGCTTAAATTACGTATGGAATTGGAGTGACGCACTCAGCATCGCAGCAATCACCATTCTTGTGGCTGTGTTTGCGACCTTGATTCCACTGTGGCGTTTGGTCAGCAAACCCGTTGTATCCAGTTTACAGAGCGAGGTGTTGTGATGAATCGAGCAATAAGAGTTTTCGTTCTCACACTAGGCATCTTGTTCCTTTTAGGGTGTGAGGAATCTGAACACAACTCTAAACAACAAACCGCTCAAAATATGGGTTCGATACTCGGCACTGAAAAACAAACCGACGATGAAACGCAAAAACAGAGTGACCAATTCACACCTGTAGTAAAAGGCGTGGAGATCACCTTCCCTGCCGACCATCAAGCACACCCTAATTTTCGTCATGAATGGTGGTACTTAACCGCAAACTTAATTGATGAAGACGGCAATGCGTTAGGCGTGCAGTGGACACAATTCCGCTTCGCGGCTGCACCACTGGAAAGTGGCAATAGCACTAAGGAAACTACGTGGCAAAGTCAGCAAATCTACATGGCACACAGCGCAGTCACCACTAAAGATAAGCACTACGCCGATGAAAAGTGGTCACGTGACCAAGCTGAACTGGCGGGTGTCAGCACTTCCCCATTTCGTGTCTATCTTGATGACTGGCAATGGAACTCTTCAAGCGATGATCTATTCCCCGCAACCTTGGACGCTAATTCAGATCAGTTTGGCTACTCGCTTAAGTTAACCAGCAACGCGCCTTATCAAAAGCAAGGCGTACAAGGCTACAGCACTAAAAGTAGCGATGGCAAAGTGGCTTCCTACTACTACAGCCAACCATTCATTAATGTATCGGGCGAGGTAACTATTGATGGAGTAACCCATCTGGTTTCTGGCAAAGGTTGGATAGACAGAGAATGGAGCTCTCAGTTTTTACTCGACTCGCAACAAGGTTGGGATTGGTTTGCGCTAAGGCTGAGTGATGAAACCAGCTTGGTGGTATTTCAACTTCGAAACTCAACAACAGGCAAAGCCAGTTATTCCCATGCAAGGCTGATGAAACAAAATGGCTCTGGCATCGCGATTAAGCAGCAAGACATCCGCTTAACCGCTATCAAGCAAACAGAAATCGACGGACGCGATTATCCAACAGAATGGCAAGTTTCGATTCCAACTCAACAAATCGAACTGACCGTCTCGGCACTCAATCCAGAAGCAAAAATGCCACTGTCTGTACCCTATTGGGAAGGGCCAATCGTTATTGAAGGAACACACTCTGGTACGGGCTATATGGAGTTGACTGGGTACTAAGCATACCGGCACGAACACCATTACGATCCAAAGCTTTTGCTATACCGAAAATTTTACTACCGTGGATATAACTTTGTAGATCTCGACTTAATTCATTGTTTTGTCGAGGGAAAACGCGAAACCCATCGCAATACAATCCCTATTTCAAATACAACGATGTTTAAAGAGTAATACCCTAAGAACCTTCGCTAAGGCAAAGTCATATATTTCGAGAATATTGTTATTGTGCTAATGGACACTTACTTTTCTTACAAGACAAATAACGATAAAAAGGAGTTCGCAACAAATGAAAGCATCACTTAAATTTATCACTCTTTTGATCTTAGTTATTTCAATTCTAGGATGTGAAGATAAAAACGACGTCTATGCTAACCCTCCTAGCCATCTATTAGAGCAACTAGAAGCATACTTCCCACTGTCTATTAAGTATGTAAGAAAAAATGAACAAATAGCACTAACCCAAGGTATCCCTTTACTACCTCAATACGTTGAAATTGCACATAAGATTGGCATCAAATATCCTGAAAAAATCCGCGTACATTATGCCGATTCAATTCCTTTGCCTGAAAATGAATCGTTGCTATTTCAAATGCAACGTTTGGGGCTTGACTCTCCTTACTTTACGGGTTCAACATTTGGTTATGGCATTTGGATCGCTAACAAAGCAAAAGGTGACAAATTACTACTTTCTCATGAATTGATTCATGTAAAACAAGTCGAAGATTTGGGGCTTGAAGCATTTACTAAAAAGTATTTATTGCAACTAGCCATCTTTGGTTACGTTGAAGCACCGATAGAAATCGAAGCTTATGAAAATGCAGGTAAATACTTATAACCGCATTCATTATTAAACTACTTATCAATCGATTCAACGGACTCCAATAACACTTTGTAATATTTAGTTTTTTTGGGTTAGAGTACTCGCATATTTTTTTGCGTATATAACGTTTACGCATATAGCTTCGTCGTATAGTTTCAACAAATTGACAAGGCATTAGGTGATCGAGAGAATTATGAGTGACTACCAACTGACTGTGATTAGCCAAGTTTGGGTTTTATTAGCCTTCTACCCCATGGTTTCTTATCTCTACTACTTAAATTCCAGGTCGATTGCTCAATCTGCTCACGGCCTATTATCCTTAGTTGGATTTTTTTATGCTGTTGTTGCATGCGAATTTACTCAGTTTGACCCCCTGTATTATTGGTATTGGCCTATTGGTCTGTTTTTTGTCCTATCTTTGCTTTCAACAATCTACTCATTTAAAGCCTTTAAAGGGAAGAAATTAGTGCATCTCATTCATGTGGTTACCATCCTCTCGAATGTACTGACCAGTTTTGTTTCGTTAATGGCGGTAGCCCATGATTGGATATAAGCGCAAACAAATATTTAAGATTTCGAAGGTCTTGCCACGCGACGGCTTGCCAACCCACTAGTGATATGAAAAAGCCATCACGAGGATGGCAATTTACGATTAGAGATTATGGAGGCATACCTTCATAACGCTCGTCTAAACGCTATTTAGTCAAATCGGCTTTGATTTGATCAACTTGATTCGCCAAAGAAGTATCTTGGAAATATTCACTGTGTGTTTTTCCTAAGTACAACTTCTTATTTGCTACTCGTTGATCCAACTTGTCTTTAGCAATAGTGCCTTGTGCCAACTTATTGTTTAACTCAAGCGCAATTGCGGAGCTGTCTGAGACTATACTTCCTTTTGTATCGTAGTAACGAACTTGGCTGATATTCGCATCAAATGGGTCACAGTAAGCAGCTCCCAAATCACCATTTTCAATAATGCTGCTGTATTGTGCTTCGCTGATAGGCGTCTCTTTGTTTAGTACGAACTGGCTCCCTCGTACACACCAATTAATTCTTGTTCCAACACCTGGGAAGTATGCCGAGATCAAGTTAACTGCATAGTATGTATCTGGGGCTGACTCGTTTAATTTTGCATATCTATCAATCACCTTACCGCCAACAACTTGGAACTCAACTTCGCCATTGTCATAAGACTCAAAGAAATAGCTATTTCTAAACATCTTGCTGAAATTGACGTTATCAACAAAGCGCCCACTGTCGGATGTGAAGCTTTTCAGTTGCTGCTTGTGTTGAATACTACCTGTTGTAATGTTCGTCACTAAACCAACCACTGTGTTTTTCGCAGCGTCACTTTGCCAAGCAGTATAGTTACTTATATCTTGTTGAGGTGTGTTTGTCGTAGCATCGGCATCTACACTGTACTTGTAACTAAGCTCGGTAATGTCTTGGCCTACTTTATTGACCTTGGCATATGACTTGTAACGACGCGCTTCGCAATCTTGAAAATTTGCATCATAGTAGAAATAACTGATCCAATCTTTAGCTTCGATAGCTTCGGTAGTGTGAGCAGAGTAATCGACAATTCCGTTTGCGCCATAAACACCATAGAAATCTTTAAGATCTTTTTGCTGCTTAGATGATAGCTCTTCATTAAATTCATCGTCCCACCCAATACTGTAAATATTAAACAGGTTTAGAGACTTGATACACTCTTTGATATCAGTACTACCTATAGCATTAGCTGTATACATGACGGGACTGCTATAAGAGTTTTTTGCAACGTCATCTTTTGGATCTGCAACACTTCCTGATGCCGGGGTTATGGACATTTGAGGAACTACGGTTTTAGTCTTTTTAGGTGGTGGCGCAGCGCTATCGCTACCACCACCGCATGCAGAAAGTGTTACAGCTAATACTGATATCGTTGGGATAATAAACTTCAAATTTTTTCCTCGGCATTTTGAGCAAGTGATTATATAAATGATCACTCAAATACGATCAAAAAACTAAATGCTTATATAACCAAATTCAAACCATTGACGAAACAGACGTGTACATCCACTATCAATACTAAATTTAATCATTTAATAACAATAAGTTAAACATAAAAATTGAAAGTAATCGATTATTGACACGTTTGACAAAAGAAACCAATTACAACAACCGGTTCTTATACTGTTCTGGCGTTTGGTTCGCGTAACGTTTGAACATGGTGATAAATGGGCTTGCTTGGTTATAACCCAATGTAAGAGCGACCTCTTTAACCGACTGGCCGTTTCTCAACAAGTCCATTGAGTATAGGTAGCGCACTCGCAGTCGCCACTCGGTAAAGCTCATTCCGAGCTCCGTCTGGCAGTGGCGAGAAAGGGTTCTTTCCGTAGTGTGGACACGTTCAGCCCAATCTTTCAGCGTCACTTCATCGGTTGGGTTCTCTTCAACAGAAGCTAATATAGGCGCTAGATACTTATTGTCGGTTGAAGGCAAGAAGTGGTGTTCAACCTCACGCTGCGCAAGTTGGTCAAGCAGTACCTGAACGAGCCTTTGATCTTGCTCTTTTTCTGCAACATTGATTCCACGATCGCGAAAATCATCGATGATAGAAGACACAATCGGCGTGATCTTTATAAGGCTGGTTTTATCTGGCAGGTGTTGCGTGAGTTCTGGGGCGATATTTAGCGAGCAGTAGTCCAAAGGCTTACGGTTATAACTACAATGCATCACCCCGGCCGGTACCCAAATCGCCAAATGTGGTGGCGCTAGAAATCGGGTGCTTTCCGCTTCCATCTCTAATATACCGCCACTGATCAATTGAACCTGTCCCCATGAGTGGCTATGAACTCGGGTTTCAGTATTCGAAAGAAACGCTTCAAAATTCATAAATACATTGGATGGTGCCTTATCAATTGATAAGGATGGATGAAGGTTTCTGGACTGTTTTTTCAAACTTGTCTTCCTATCGCGCCTGATGTCTTTCTAAAGATACTTGTAAGTATAACGACCTGTCAAACTAGCCGCATCAACTCATTTGCGACGGAATTCACATGCATTATCTCTTACCATTTTTTACAGTCTGTATCTGGGGCGCCAATGCAATCGTCAACAAGCTTGCTGCAAGCACCATAGAACCTAGCGCGATGAGTTTTTACCGCTGGTTTTTTGCGATGTTAATTCTCACGCCTTTCTGCATTCGCCCAGTGATGAAACAGTGGGCTGTCATTAAGCCAAACTTATCTAAATTAGCGTTCCTCGGCTTTTTGGGCATGGTGTTGAACCAATCTCTAGGTTACTACGCAGGCTTAACCACAACCGCTTCCAACATGGCATTGATCACGTCTCTAGTCCCGTTGATCAGTGTATTTCTAAGCGTTCCTTTGTTGCACAAGTCCATTTCTAGTTTAAGTATTGTTGGCGGTGTGTTGTCACTGTCAGGCTTAGCTCTGATGTTAGGCAAAGGCGACCCTTTGTTCTTCATGCATCAAGAATTGACTCAAGGCGATGGCTATATGCTGATTGCGGCCTTTGTTTATGCTTCTTACTGTGTGTTATTGAAACGCTGGAAAATGCCCATCAGTAGCTGGGTGGTAATTTACATTCAGGGTCTGTTTGCTGTCGCTATGCTTACGCCACTTTGGCTTACCAGCGAACAACTGTTACCACCGCAACAAGCGATCCCATTGATAGCTTACGCCGCGGTGGCCGCTTCAATTTTAGCGCCTTGGATGTGGGTGAAGGCGATTGACACGATTGGTGCTGACTCAAGCGCGATGTTTATGAATTTGATGCCAGTTATCGCGATTGTATTAGCTTCCACCTGGCTGGGCGAAAAGATTAACCAGTTCCACATCATTGGTGGTGTGATGGTGATTTCCGGTGTCATCCTTGCTCAAATCAAAAGAAAACCAAGGCTTGAGGCTCCCTTACCTCAGCAAAACTAACCCCGCTTAACCTGCGACAATGCCCCATTCCATTTTCCACTCAGTACCTGCCTCGTTAGCAGGTACTGTTGTTTATTGTCGATTTCTCGATTCATGCTCTCTAATTTTATTTTTCGTTCATGAAGCTTTTAAGTACACTTAATAATGGTGTTTGCTATTGCAATATCTCGCCAACTTCCATTTAATGCACTAAGTACGGTTTAAGTGTTCAAAGCGTTAGAATAACTCCCCAGAAAGCAGGTAACTGTTGATCTAATCGCTCTCCTATGGTCACACGGCTCATGTAACCCAGGTCACTATGAGCCATTTAGAAAATTTACAGCAACGAAATAACCGTCTAGTTACTTTGGTTTATACAAAAGTGAACACTTTAAAATCGATATAAATTTAGCTTTAACACCTTAACTTACCGATAAATACAGATTATTATTGCAAAATGTATTAAAAGAGTTTTCTAGCAATAATACGAAAGGAAATATCTACGCGAAGGTTCTATACTTTTCGAACAGAAAGTGAGCTTATAAGAAAACAATCAAAACTATCGTTTTGGGATTAATTAAGATACCATCACTTAAACTAAACCGGATAAGCAACGGTTAGTTGGCTAACTCAAAAAGGTACCGATATGAGTACCACACGGCTTAGAAACACCTAGCATTCCGCTAGGTGTTTTTTTTTGCAATCCACCCTTCCGCCAGCTTGCTCGATAGAGTACTCCTCTGTTGGAGCGTCACGTCCACCTCCTTTAAACATCAATAGTCATCAACTCGCCATCTGTTTGAAAAAATAGTCTTGTTCGTGAGATTATCCGCTTTAATTTATGTCATCTTAAGTATATTGTTATTAGCAAGTAACGAGCATGTTATTCAGAACAATAATAATGAAGGAAGATAGATGAGCAGTCACAATAGCCGACAAGATGGTAAACGAGACGTTACTCTGCGTTTTTTAGCTGAACCCGGGGATGTGAACTTTGGTGGTAAAGTTCATGGTGGTGCCGTAATGAAATGGGTCGATTTAGCGGCTTACGCTTGTTCTGCTGGATGGAGTGGTAAGTACTGTATTACCGCTTACGCTGGTGGTATTCGATTCGTTGCTCCAATCCATGTGGGTAACCTTGTTGAAGTAAGTGCGAAGGTCATTTATACAGGTTCATCTTCTATGCACATCGCTATCGATGTTCAAGCCAGCGACCCAAAAGAACTCAACAACCGCCTAACGACTCACTGTATCGTGATTATGGTCGCTGTTGATGAAAATGGTAACCCGACTAAAGTGCCAGAATGGGTACCAGAAACATCAGAAGACATCGAATTAAGAGATTCTGCTATTCGCCTAATGAACATGCGAAAACAGATCGGTGAAGAGATGGAAGCACACGTAAAGTATCTTAAATAGGCGCAGCTAGCAGATATACTCTACAAAACCTTATTACGATGCCAGGCAGTACTTGCTTGGCATTTTCAATTCCCTCTCTATACCCAAGTAAATCCGTTACACACCTAATGCTGACTATAACGCGTGATACCCAGTCAAAAGTTAAAATGATCCGATACTTGTTCACGGATTTATTTTGACTGTAATAAAGTCGTCATTTTGCTCTGTTTAAATACCGCCAATCATAATGGATGTATTTAAATTTCTTGGAGCCACTTTTGAGCACAACATTTCCCACCCTTTGCGAATCTACACTGACGAACTTGAAGGCAGTTGAGTATCAATGGGTTAGAAGTTTGTACGTCGAAGGCTACGACACGAATGAAATTAACCACTATATCCAAGCTTGTTTTGGCGGTGATCAGACGTTTGCGGATCTGTTTCGTCGCGTAGCTCTTTATCAAGACAGCATCTATGTTTTACTTCAGCATTTAGGTTGCGCACCTTCTAGCAAAGAGTTCTAGTCTCACATCACCTCTTCCTTTTCTCCTTCCCTTTTTGAAATATTTACCACTAAATCAATAACTACCGAGAATACCCACCACAAAAATTAACACGAGCCTGCCTTTATAGGCACTTTCTGTGTAATAGACCTATCCGTTGCATGCAAATTATTGAAGTATCACGCATGGAAATATTACACATATATCAATAGAGCTGTGGCCCCCTATACTGAGTGTCTGATTTGTGAGACTCGTTGATGTCTTCAATTAGAGAGATGAAACCGGAAAAATCCAGGAAAGAGGTACTTCAGTATTTAATGACTGAAAGAAACCAAAAAGACTGAGATAGAGATAGAGATAAAAGTAGCGGGCATAAAAAAACCCAAGTAAGTACCTGGGTTAGAGTTACAAAAACCACTAATCATTAATAGCGTAAGGAACCTGATTAGTAGCCAGCTATGCGTAACCTGAGGGTTATTTTTATTACTGATCGGCGGCCAAACCAAATGATGTAATAAAAATGCCAATATAGAGCGACCTAACGGTCGCTCTTTTGTCTTTCTTATAAGGACAGCTTATCCTTTTACACCACCCGACGTCAAACCGCCAACTAACCAACGCTGAGCCAGTAAGAACACGATAGTAATCGGAAGTGCGGAAAGTACCGCTGCTGCCGCAAAGTCGCCCCATAAGTAGTTCTGAGGATATAGGTACTGCTGCATACCTACCGCTAGCGTGTAAGAGTTCACGTCCGATAATAGGATGGAAGCAACTGGTACCTCACCAACAACACCAATGAAAGATAAAATGAATACAACCGCTAGGATGGGTACTGACAGTGGTAATAGAACCAATCTGAACGCTTGCCAAGGTGTTGCGCCATCTAATGCTGCAGCTTCTTCCAAAGAGTTATCAATCGTCTCAAAGTAGCCCTTAATCGTCCAAACGTGCAATGCAATACCGCCCAAGTACGAGAAGATCAGACCGCCATGCGTGTTCAAGCCTAAGAATGGGATGTATTGCCCTAATTTGTCGAACAGTGCGTAGATAGCCACTAGAGCCAATACCGCAGGGAACATTTGAAAAATCATCATCGCTTTCAGGATAGTTTCTTTACCTTTAAAGCGCATACGAGCAAATGCGTAAGCCGATGTTGTCGACAGTGTCACAATAAGAATTGACGTAATACCCGCTACTTTTATCGAGTTCCACAGCCAAGTCAGTACTGGGAATGGAGGCGGAGTAACTGAGCCATCAGCATTCGTCACTGACATACCCAGAGCCAATTTCCAGTGTTCCAAAGATGGGTTATCTGGAATCAAGCTACCGGTTGCAAAGTTACCTTCGCGGAATGAGATAGCAATAATCATCAGTAGTGGGAAAATAATTAGCGCTAAGAAGCACCACAGCGCAATATGCGTTGCCCATACTCGGTATTTAAGGCTCTTACCTTGTACCATAGCCATTGTCGTGCTCCTTAATCTTGAGTCAATTTAGTGAAACGAAGGTTTAGTAACGCTAGGGCACCAACCAATAGGAAGATAAGCGTTGCGATTGCACTTGCTAGACCAAAGTCTTGACCGCCGCCGCCTTCGAATGCAATTCGGTACGTGTAGCTTACAAGCAAGTCTGTGTAACCCGCTGGCTCAGAAGTACCAATCATGTTCGGGCCACCGTTCGTCAATAGTTGAATCATTACAAAGTTATTGAAGTTAAAGGCAAACGCTGCAATCAATAGTGGTGTTAACGGTTTTATCATCAATGGAAAAGTGATTCGCTTGAAGTTATCAAGGAAGTTAGCACCATCGATTGCTGACGCTTCGTACAAATCTTCAGGAATCGCTTTTAGTAGACCCATACATAGAATCATCATGTAAGGGAAGCCTAGCCAAGTGTTAACAATCAACACCATGGATTTCGCTAAGATCGGGTCGGAGAACCAGTTTGGGCTTAAACCAAAGATACTCTCAAGCACCATGTTAATCTCACCAAAGCTCTGGTTGAATAGGCCCTTAAAGATAAGAATCGAGATAAATGCTGGTACGGCGTAAGGCAAAATTAGTAGAACACGATACACAGCACGGCCTTTCAGCTCTTCCCACTGCACAACGTTTGCCAGAACCAAACCAATTGCAAGTGTGAAGGCTACCGTACAAATGGAGAATACAACCGTCCAAATAAAGATACTGATAAACGGTTCTTTGATGCCGTCATCTTTCCAAACACGTTCAAAGTTGGCTGTACCAATGTCTACAACAAATCCTGGAGAAATGGTGTTACCGATAAACTCACCTTTCTCGTCAACCGGTTGGTAGAAACCCACTTCCATGTTTGGTTTCAATATTTCACCAGATTCATTGTTGTATAACGTTTCCCCGTCATCTTGAAGAGTGTAAAGCGGTGCAACGGCAGCAAATTTACGTAAGCCGCTCATGCGGATGTCATCACCATTTGGCAGATGGAAATCGACACCACTGATCACAGAGCGATTTTGGATGATCGCTTTGATCTTCTCTTTTTCACCTTGTACAGAGTCAATTGCAGATAGGTCCATCTCTGTTGATGTCATGCCTTCCAGAGAAAATACATCAGTTGCTAACAGCTGGTCGCCATCTTTCACAACGATCTGGTGACCGTTATCTGTTTTGTACAAAGTGAATGGGTAGCTTTCACCGCTTTGGAATGAACGGTCTAAAAGAACGGTTTGAGTACGCTCTAGAGAGAGCTGGTTTTTTGCGCTGTAGTTAGTAAACGCAAGCCCTACGGTATATGCCAGTGGGAAAAGAATGAATAAGATCATTCCGGCAATACCGGGGTAAATATAACGGTGGGCGTAAGTTTTCTTACTACCAAAAATGTAAAGAGCCAAAGCCGTTAAAATCACAGTAAGCAGCGCAAATGCGAGCTCACCGCGAGAATACATTAAAATTGTAGCGTAGCCATTAATTAAGCCAACACTACCAAGCAACCCCCATTTGATGAAGACGCTTTTACTGCCTGGAAGGCTTGATGGTGCCGGGATCGCATCTGAACCTTGAACTGACTGCATAGAGGAACCTGCTAACGAGATATAAAAATAGAAAAGTAAGGAGAGGTTGCCCCCTCCTTAAAAGGTAGTGCTTGGTTGTTACTTAGTCATTCGAGCTTCAGCACCTTTTAGTGCTTGCTCTACTGATTGACGGCTATCAACTACGTTGCCAATAGCTTCTTCCATGCTGTACCAGAATGTTGTGAACTGAGGGATGTTAGGCATGATTTCGCCGTTCATCGCGTTATCCATTGTTGCTGCAATACGAGTGTCGCTGTCTAGTTGACGTTGGAAAGAGTTAAGAGCAACAGCGCCTAATGGCTTGTCGTCGTTCAAGCTCTTCATACCTTCATCAGTTAGTAGGTAGTTTTCCATAAACTCAACGGCTAGATCACGGTTTGGAGAAGCGGTGCTGATACCACCAGCCCATACACCAACGAATGGCTTAGACGCTTTACCGTTGAACTTAGGCAATGTTGCTACGCCGTAATCTACGCCAGCTTTCTCGATGTTTGCCCAGCCCCAAGGACCGTTAATTGTCATTGCAACGTTACCTGCTACGAATTCAGACTCAGCAACTGAGTAATCCATATCCGCAGAAATAACTTTGTCTTTTACCATCTTCTCAATGAAACCTAGAGACTTCTGAACACCGTCAGTCGCTACGCCTGCATCTTTAATGTCGTAACCTTCCGCTGTTTGCTTGAACGCGTAACCGCCGTCAGCTGCAAGTAGAGGCCATGTGAAGTAAGCGCCACCACGTAGAGGCCACATGATTGCTTTCTTGCCATCTTTTTGAAGCTTAGCGTTTAGTGCAGGGATCTCTTCCCAAGACTTAGGTGGATTAGGAACAAGTGCTTTGTTGTAGATAAGAGAAACTGACTCAACTGCAACTGGGTAAGCGATTGTTTTACCGTCGTAAGAAACAGCATCCCATGCGAAGTCTACGATACCTTCTTTAGTTTCCTTAGAAGGTTTGATATCAACAAGAAGACCTGCTTCTGCAAAACCACCAAAACGGTCGTGTGCGTAGAAAATCATGTCTGGGCCATCGCCAGCTGCTGCAACCTGAGAGAATTTCTCTTCTAGTTTGTCAGGGAAAGCGACGGTTACTTTAACACCAGTATCTTCTTCAAAGCGTTTACCTACTTCAGCCATTCCTTCATAAGCTTTGTCGCCACCAACCCAAATAGTTAGTTGACCTTCTTCGATAGCAGCGTTTGCACCAAAAGAACCCAGAGCAACGATTGTGCCTAGAGCTACAGCGCTTAGAGCGTTTTTCATGTCAATATCCTTTTTATATTTATACGTAGGGCGCATTCAATTAAGACGAGCCAGTTTTCGGAGGCTATGATCTGAGAAAATCAATGACAGCTCATCATCCTAGCCACTACGCCCTAGCTATTATGGCCTAATTTCGTGATCGTCATCCGGTAAGATTGGCGAGCGAAGTCACAAAGTAGATACTCATCGTGATCCACATCACCGTTATGCGGTGAATTTATTTGAACTGGATCGCCAGTTATAGATAACCCCCTTTATCTACTCCTCCCCTCCTACTCCCCCTAGTTAATTTTCTATTGGGAGGATGTACCATTACGCGAATTCACCGAAACTGCATTCATCCAAGAGTGGATAGTAAGAACCCTTTACCAGCGAATGTTATGCGTTGACGCATTCTTCATTTAGTTGGCTTCACTGCCCGCTGTTGTCTTTATTAAGCATCGAGCTAAATCTGTGATTGAATCACGGGGGAGATTTAGCTGGATGTGGGGGAAATAGGCACCAGTTTGGCTATGACGGGTGGGCTTGGTTAAAGAATTCAAGTCCCACCCACTTTTTTCTTACTCACTCAATACTTACCAATTCCTACAGTTACTGCTGACCCAAAAATTCCTTATAATGATAAGCAGTAAAACTTAAAATTTGATCGATCGAGGACAAGCTAGATGGCGAGTGTCACGTTAAAAAACGTTTATAAATCATATGGTGATGTACAGATTTCTAAGGACGTAACCTTAGACATCAACGAAGGTGAATTCGTAGTATTCGTTGGACCATCAGGTTGTGGTAAATCGACGCTATTACGCTGTATCGCAGGTCTAGAAGATATTACGTCTGGTGATTTGTACATTGGTGATCAACGCATGAACGATGTTGAGCCATCAAAACGTGGTGTAGGTATGGTATTCCAATCTTACGCGCTCTACCCTCACCTAAATCTCTACGACAACATGTCTTTTGGTCTTAAACTGGCAAACGCCGATAAAGCTGAAATTGACAAGCGTGTTGAACATGCTGCAGAAATCCTTCAGCTTGGTCACCTTCTTGAACGTCAACCTAAAGCATTGTCTGGTGGTCAACGTCAACGTGTTGCGATTGGTCGTACTCTGGTTTCTCAACCAAACGTATTCCTACTTGATGAGCCTCTGTCTAACCTGGATGCAGCACTGCGTGTTCAAATGCGTTCACAAATCACCAAGCTACAGCGTCAACTGGGCTGTACCATGATTTATGTAACACACGACCAAGTTGAAGCGATGACAATGGCGGATAAAATCGTTGTGCTTGATGGCGGTTTTGTTTCTCAAGTGGGTAAACCTCTTGATCTTTACCACTATCCTCAAAACCGTTTCGTTGCTGGCTTTATTGGCTCACCAAAAATGAACTTTATGTCGGTTCACATCGAACAAGCTGAAGCAGAACGCGTATTGGTACAACTTTCAAACGGTATGACTTTCTGGGTCCCAGTTGATGGCACGACTGTCAACGCTGGTGACCGTATGTCTCTAGGTGTTCGTCCTGAGCACTTATTGTCTGCTGAAACAGGTGATGCGACGATTGAAGCTGATGTGTTGATGGTCGAGAAGCTCGGTAACGAAACACAAGTTTACCTAAACCTCGACAGTGCCGATGCTGACGTTATCTATCGCCAGCCAGACACGTTGACGATTGAGTCTGGTGACAAGCTAGCGATTGGTATTCCTGCACACCGTTGTCACTTGTTCCATAGCGATGGTAGAGCATGTCGTCGCTTGTACAAAGAGTACGGCACCGACTAATCGGTTCGTCTTTTTAGGATATAACTTGCCCATATCGAATCCCTCTTACCAAGTAAGGGGGATTTTTTGTTTAAAGGCGCCAACTACTTTCGCTTTGATGTTTTAGTCTTGCGCACCGCTCAGTTAGCTTTTTCGAGCGGCAATAAAAAAGGCCTAGTGGATGCTAGACCTTTATCTGTTTGAGCTAAAAAGCCACCCTATCTAAACGATATAGGTTGGCCCTGCAGAAACTTAGTGGATTGGCGTATCACTTGTTTTGTTGAACTGGCCAAAATGCTTTTCTAACACTTCTGGTGTTAGTTTGCCTTCCGCTTCTAGTCGCTTAAATTCAGCAACGATCGCTTTTTGCTCTTCAATTGATGGCAGTTTTACTTCTGGCTCATCGCCCATCTCTTGAGTCATCTGCTCTAGTTCTTTTTCAAAATCGCTCATGATACTTACCTAAATATTAAACCTAATCAGATTTTACTCATTTACGCTCTGTGATGCTAGAGCGATTAAGTGCAAAGCCCGAAACCAGATCAAGCTAAGGCCAGTTAGAAGAAAACAAAACCCTAAATAAAAAGAGCTGGATTCATAGTTAAATGAACCCAGCTCTCTGTCAACGTCACTAGCTCAAGCAGCATTACAGCTTAAATGAACCAACCATCTTATCTAGGCGAGAAGACAGGTCGCGAAGCTCTTGGCTCGCTTCAGCAAGCTGCTCAGCGGTACCCGTTGTCACTTCATTGATTGCGTTAATCTCTTCAATGTTCTGGTTGATGGTGTGAACTACGGTTGATTGCTCTTCCGTTGCCGTTGCTACTTGCGTGTTACGATCGGTGATGTCTACGATGCGGTCCGAAATGCCACCCAGTACATCTACGGCTTCATCCGATGCAGCTACACCTTCAAGGGTAATGACTTTACCTGTACTCATTGCTGCTACTGCATCTTTAGCATCGCTTTGCAGTTGGTTGATCATCTTCTGAATCTCTTCCGTTGAGTCTGCCGTGCGACTTGCTAGATTTCGTACTTCATCGGCTACCACGGCAAAGCCACGGCCTTGCTCACCGGCACGCGCAGCTTCAATCGCAGCGTTCAATGCAAGTAAATTGGTTTGCTCTGAAATATCACGGATAACACCCAGAATAGAGCCGATATCTTGTGTTGTTGAAGCAAGTTGTTCAACCACTTGACCCGTGCTCTCAATATCTTGAGCTAAGCGGCTAATTGCATCTTTTGCTTTATTTACCACAGAGCGACCGACTTCCGTATTGCCCGAAGCTTGAGTGGCCGTTTCCGCAGCCGTTGCCGCATTTGATGCAATCTCGCTGATGGTCATGCCCATTTGGTTAATTGCAGCAACTACTTGAAGGGTTTGATCACGTTGCTCTTGGCTATTATCGTGGGTGATGTGTGCTTTGTTAGAAACACTCTCTGCCGCCACTTGAAGCGCTTGGCTTGTCGAACATACTTCTTTCATAGACTCGTGAATCTTTTCAATGAATCCATTAAAGCCCTTTGAAAGCTGTGCAATTTCATCGTTGCCTTTCACTTCAATACGCTGCGCCAGGTCGCCATCACCTTCGCCAAGGTCACCGAAACGCTTAGCCAGAAGTTTAATCGGTTGAGTAATGCTGTTCGCCAGAACTACGCCCATTAGGATAAATACTAATGCCACAACCGCCGTCATGATCAGCATCTTTTGCGCTGTCGCATCTAACTCTGCAAACACTTCTCCAGTCGGAACTACACCAATAACAAACCAGTCCATGGAAGACACATACAAGCTCGCCACAAACAGCTCTTGGCCCTGGCTTTCAGTGGTAATCAGGTTAAAGCCCGACTTGTTCAATAGTTGGCTTGATTGAGGACCGTAAAGTTGTTGAAGTGATGAATCACTGCGAGAACGCTCACGGTGAATTTGAACATCACCTTGGCTATCGGTTAAGAATACGAAGCCTGTATTTTCAATCTTAAAGCCATTGAGTAGGTTAACCATGTCATCCATCGATTTTGATAGACCTGACATTGCCAAACCAGAAGGCTGCTGATAGTTAGCAAACATCTTCACTTCGCCATTCGCTTCTTGGAACATGCTCACCATGGTCGGCTGTCCAGATTGCGTAAAGCCAAAGAACCAACCGTCTTGCTGTTGGTTTAGCTGGCGTAAGAAACCATCTTGGTTCCAGTAGTAAGCTGTTTGACGGTTCGCCACCGAGGCATCGTTCAACTGATATTGGTTGCGAACATTGTTCAGTTGTTTAACCAGCTTATTCTCTAGCGCGGCATCGCGCTCGGTCGATTCGATAGCATCAGAAATGAATTCATTTGAAGCAATTTGCTCCGCAGCTAACAATAACTGAGAGACTTCACGGTCAATTTCACCATTGATTCGCTCCAACATACCGGGAAGCTCAATATCAACCAAACGGTGACTCAATACATCTCTTGCTTGCTGTTGTGCCATCGCGCCGACAATCACTGTCGATGCAAGAACCGCAAAGGTAATTCCAAGTACAACTTTTTGTTTGATACTCAGAGAGTTAGTTTTAAACATATTTGGACCTTTAAAAGAATCGCTCATTATTGGTATACCCTGAACAGGACTTTTTTAGTGCACTCCAACAAGCAATGCACAATCTGAGTGATGTATCGGCCAAAACCAGTAAAACTAGAGACTTTTCTCTCAAAAAAACTGCAAACATAATGTAACAATAAAAACCATTCAGATTAGATCTGAATTAACTGAGCAAATATCGTACTGTCGAGAATCGATTTTAGCTCACGGCCCTTAGATCTAACCGCACTCAAACAACGACCTCCCCCCGAGCTTTTGTATATAAAAACCAATTGATATGGTAATAATCACACCCTAACGATGTTTTTGGCTAAACACTTGTAAATCTTTCCAATTTTGAAAAAATAAATTCCACAAACGTACTGGAACTTTTTCCTAGTAATCAGTGACCAATACTCAAAATAAAAATCAAATGGATACCCAGAGAGTCCAAAATGCACAAAACAAATTTCGAAGTCCTTCAAAACTATTTAGAGTCTCAAATCATTGGTCAAAAAGAGCTTGTTAAGCAGCTGATGATAGCCCTTTTGGCCGATGGTCATATCCTCGTTGAAGGGCCTCCCGGGCTAGCAAAAACTCGCGCAGTAAAATCATTGGCTGACTGTGTCGAGGGAGACTTCCACCGCATTCAATTCACGCCAGATTTGTTACCTGCTGATTTAACGGGTACCGATATATTTCGTCCAGAAACGGGAGAATTCACCTTCCAATCGGGCCCGATTTTCAACTCGCTTATTCTGGCGGATGAGATCAACCGTGCTCCGGCGAAAGTGCAAGCCGCAATGCTAGAAGCGATGGCTGAGAAGCAGGTGACGGCGGGACGAAAAACCTATGCCTTACCCGATTTGTTTTTGGTAATGGCAACGCAAAACCCAATTGAGCAAGAAGGCACTTACCCGCTACCAGAAGCTCAATTAGACCGTTTCTTGCTGCATTTAGAAGTGGCTTATCCAGACATGGAAAGTGAGCTGGAGATTTTGCGCCTAAACAGAGGCGAAGCTCAAGGCAATCAACCAGTTCAACCAGAGCCTATTTCTCAACAAACTATCTTCGAAGCTCGCCAAGAAGTGCTCAACATTCACATGGCAGACACCATTGAGCAGTACATCATCAGATTGGTAATGGCGACGCGCCAACCTAAGCAATACAGCGACCAGCTTGATCAATGGTTAGACATGGGTGTTAGCCCGCGTGCAACCATCGCGTTAGACCGTTGTGCCCGCGCTCACGCTTGGCTTGCAGGACGAGATTACGTCACTCCACAAGATGTTCAAGCGATGGCATTCCCTGTACTGCGTCACCGCCTGCTTCGTAGCTACCACGCACAAGCCGAAGGGGTCACTGCAAACCAAGTGATCGCACACCTTCTCTCGTTGGTTGGTAGCGCATAGGGATACGCGCATGAAGAATCAATTACCCAACCATAGTGACGGCGTCACGTTAAACCTGGACGAACTGCTGCAATACAAAGCGCAGTCTGTCCGCTGGTTGCCTCCAGCCAAGAGCCTGTGGTCGCAACTTAACGGCCAGCACGAAAGCAATCGTAAAGGTCGCGGGATGAATTTCTCTGAGGTTCGTCAATATCAGGCGGGCGACGATATCCGCAGCATTGATTGGCGCGTCACGGCGAGAACAGGCAAGGCGCACACCAAACTGTTTTCTGAAGAAAGAGAACAGCCTGTGATTTTGTTCTTAGATCTGTCGAGCAGTATGATTTTCGGCTCAACCTTGTTGCTTAAATCGGTTCAACTCGCACACTTTGCCAGCCAACTTTGCTGGTTAACCGTCGCTCAAAAAGACCGTATTGGTGCAGTGATCGATACTGGCCAAGAGATCATTGAGATTAAACCCAGTGCTAGCAACCACGCTCCGCTGCGTATTTTACAAAAAGTCATAGAAATCAATAACGCAGCGCTGACTAACCCAAACAATCACAGCAACACAACCTTAGAGCATGGGCTGAAGTCTCTTCATCAGCTTTGCCCGAAAGGCAGCGATATCATTATGCTCAGTGATTTTGTTCGTTATAGCGAAAGTAATTACTCACTTATCAATCAAATACGTCGGCATAATCGGGTTCGCTTGGTGCATTTTTACGATCCATTAGAGCAAGGTGTCACTGCTTTCAAAGGTTCAAAACAGATCACCGACGGCAATAAAACGCAATGGTTTAACTTTTCATCAAGCAAGGAAAAGGAAAAGCTCAGTCACGCATTTGATCAGAAGCAACAACAACTTATGCAAATGAGCCTTTCTTTGGCGATCCCATACAGTTCATTGTCTTGTGCGCAATCGTTAATGAGCCAAGTATCAGGAGTTCAGTCATGAATCAACCTCTCGACTTGAGCCCTATTATTACGCCAAGCGCACCGTCATGGTGGCCTTTGGCATGGGGTTGGTGGTTAATCATTATCACGGCCATTGTTCTGATCGCCTTAGTATTTTTCATTGTAAACAAAAGACAAAAGAACCAATACGCGAAGAACGAAGCACTTGCTTGCTTTCGTGATAGTCAGCCTTCAAATACCTTGTCTCCGAGTGCAGCTCAAGACATCGTTCGTCAGGCAGCACTAAGCTATTTCCCACGCGAAAAAGTGGCAGGCTTGTCTGGTGATGATTGGTTGACGTTCTTAGATGCGCAATTGGCAAAACCTTTGTTCGCCGCAAAACAATCGCAATGGCAACAAGCGCTCTACCAAGATGCAACCTTAATGAGCAACGAACAGAAAAAGGCTCAACAGCAATTGGTTAACGACTGCGAAATCTGGCTTCGTAAAGCCCTTCCTCCAAAGCGAGGTCGTTATGACTGATCTTTTAAACACGAGCTTACTAAATATTGAATTCGTTTGGTGGTGGATGTTTTTCCTCGCGCCACTGCCGGTTCTCGTTTACTTGTTCTCTCCTAAGGCGGAATCGAACAATGCCCTAAGGCTTCCATTTCTGCCCGAGGACAGCAATACCAAAACGCCGAGCAGTCGCTTACCCAAGGCGTTGTCGGTCATCATCTGGCTTTTATTGGTAACGGCCATGGCACGTCCAGTTTGGTACGGTGAACCGGTTGAGTTTCAGCCAAAACACCGAGACTTGATGTTGGTTGTCGACCTCTCCGGCTCGATGAGCCAAGAAGACATGCAATTCAATGGCGAATACATCGATCGCTTATCTGCGGTGAAACATGTATTGAGTGACTTTATTGAGCGACGAAAAGGCGACCGAGTCGGATTGGTGCTATTTGCTGATCACGCCTATCTGCAAACGCCACTGACGTTAGATAGAGACACGCTTTCACAACAACTCAATCAGGCAGTGTTAAAGCTGATTGGTACTCAAACCGCGATTGGTGATGGTATCGGCCTTGCCACCAAAACCTTTGTCGACAGTGACGCCCCTCAGCGTGTGATGATTCTACTCAGTGACGGCAGCAATACCGCAGGCGTATTAGATCCACTAGAAGCCGCGGATATTGCTAAGAAGTACAACGCGACGATTTACACCGTGGGTGTCGGTGCGGGTGAAATGATGGTCAAAGAGTTCTTCATGACTCGTAAGGTCAATACTGCTCAAGACTTGGATGAGCGTACTCTAATGGAAATCGCCAAACGCACTGGCGGTCAGTACTTCCGTGCGCGTGACAGCAAAGAGCTGGCAACGATTTACGACACCATCAACCAGTTAGAGCCCGTGACGAACGCCACTAAGATCTGGCGACCACAACAAGAGTGGTTTGTCTGGCCACTGTCTGCGGCAATGTTTTTCGCATTTATGCTGTTAGCCATTAGGAGAAACAATGTCTAACTTTACTTTTATCTACCCATATTGGTTCTTGGCTCTTGCCGTGCTGCCCGCTATTTGGTGGCTTAGCAAGAGACAATCCAAGCAAGGGTTATTAGCGTCACACATCGCCCGTTATTTGGCTCCTGAATCGAGCAAGCCATCGAAAAACCGCGGCACTTATTTCGGTGTTTGGTGGTTGGTCGGTGTCATCGCATTGGCCGGTCCAAGCTTTGAAAAAAATGAACAACCAAGCTTTGAAAAAACACAAGCTCGAGTTGTGCTCATTGATATGTCGATGTCGATGTATGCCACTGACATTAAACCAAACCGTTTAACACAGGCGCGATACAAGGCTTTGGATCTACTATCACTCTGGAAAGAAGGCCTAACGGGAATGGTGGCATACGCCGGAGATGCTTACACCATCAGTCCGCTAACGTCTGACATCAACACCATCAAGAACCTCGTACCCAACCTATCACCAGATATCATGCCCTTCCAAGGCGGCAATGCAGCATCGGCAGTTAAGCTTGCGATTGAGATGATGACTCGTGCTCATATCTATAAAGGCGATCTGGTACTGATTGCTGATGATATTGATGGTCAAGAGAAGAAAGATATCGACTCGCTACTCTCTGGTAGTCATTGGACGTTATCAGTCTTGGCTGTAGGTACGGAAAGCGGCGCGCCGATCTCGTTACCTACAGGTTCGATGTTACAGACCGACTCAGGACAAACCGTGGTTGCGAAAACCAACGTAGACAATATGCGCGACCTGACTCGTCGCTCTGGCGGCACATTCACTGAATTGCAATTGGATAACTCAGACGTTGAACACATCGCAAGTTACCTCGACCGAGTTGCGACAACATCAGAAGTGACTAAAACCAATAACTCACTCAACACCAGAGTGAACAACGGTTTCTGGTTATTGCCGTTTCTGTTACTTCCTGCACTTGGGCTATTTCGAAAAGGGGTCATTTGGTGTGGCCTAGCTGTACTTGTCTCGTTCAGCCAACCGAATACTGCGTTTGCAAATCCTTGGAAAACCGATGACCAAGTGGGTTATCAGTTGTATCAAGATGAGGACTTTCAACAAGCCGCAGAACAATTCGAACAGCAAGAATGGAAAGGCATTGCGCAATACAAAGCCGGTGATTTCGAAGCGGCCGAACAGACGCTACAAGGTCTTTCTGGCGAAGATGCTCGTTACAACCTCGCCAATGCACAAGCAAAGCAAGGTAAATACGACCAAGCGATAAAAGAGTATCAACGCATTCTCGAAAGTAACCCTGAACATGCTTACGCGAAGAAGAACCTAGAGATTGTCGAACAGGCTCAGAAGCAACAGCAACAGCAACAGCAACAGCAACACGATTCTGATTCCAAAGACCAAAATGAACAAGACCAGCAAGGTCAGCAAGGTCAGCAAAATGATTCTTCGCAAAGCTCGCAGGATCAACCACAAAGCTCAGCTGACAATGGGAAGTCGCAAAGTCAAAGTGGCAGCCAAGATCAAAGCAACAAACAAGATCAAAGTGAAAACCAAGATCAGAATACTGACCAAAGCCAAGCTGATGATAGCCGCTCTGATTCCAAGACGGATGAAGAAAGCGACAAGCAAGCTGTGCAACAAAACAAAGCGGATCAAGCAGATAAACAGTCACAGGACAAAGGTGACTTAGCATCTCAAACTGCCCAAGCACAAGAGGCTGCTAAGGAAGACAGTGATAACAACACTCAACCAGCTGCAGCACAAGCATCAGGTCAACCTATGTCGAGCGATCCGGATATGCGAAAGCTTGAGCAAGTAGAAAGCGCCCGTGACCCGAGCCAACTGCTTAAAGCGCAAATGATTCTACAAGCACGCCAAAAAAGTGCTCCTAACAACCAAAACAAAAAGTGGTAACCATGCGATTTTTAAACAAGCCATTTTTATCAATGCTACTGACACTGCTAATCGGTGTTTTCTCGTCACACTCTGTATTCGCAGCGACCGCTGTGGCGAGTGTTTCGCAAAACAGTGTTACCAAAGATGAAGTCTTCCTACTTAGAGTGGCGACCGATGAAAAAGTATCGTCCGGTGCTTTAGATCTAACCTTCCTTCAGAAGAATTTCTACGTCGGCACCCCAAGCTTTGGGTCATCGATGCGAATCGTCAATGGTAGCCGCACTGTGTCTAGCGAGTGGAATATTACCCTTGCCCCACTTCGATTAGGCCGATTAGAAATACCTAGCTTTGATATTGAAGGTGCCAAAACCCAACCGATCACCATCAACGTTTCGATTAATAAAGCCGCTCCAAAGCAGAGTGATATGGCGGAATTCCAATTAAATCTCAGCAAAAACATCTTGTATCCACAAGAAGTCGCCGAGCTTGATGTAAAGCTCATCATCAAAGCGGATCCAAGAAGATTACAAGATCCCCAGATCTCTCTACCAAACTCATCAAATTTGGACGTGGAACCCATCGGTGAGTCGAAACAGTTCCAAGATGTTATCAACGGACAAGAAGTCACAGTTGTTCAGCAATCTTTCCATATATCGTCACAGCAAGCAGGACAATTTCAGCTTCAAGGGCCAAAGTTAACCGGTGCTGTTGTTTACTCAACCAACAACTCAAGCAAAACTCGCCTTTTCCAGCTCGATACTCCTGTTGAAAGTCTGAATGTCACCGTCAAGCCTGTACCAAAAGGCTATCAAGGTGAGTGGTTACCAACCTCTGACTTTAAGTTGCTACAGAAATGGTCAGACAGCCAAGGTAATGAGCTAACAGATAGCGATGGTTTCGATAGTAATAAGCAAGGTTTTAAATTGGAAGCCGGTGATTCGTTAACTCGCACCATCACAATGACAGCGCGTAATTTAACACAACACCAACTGCCGAAACTAAACATCACCTACCCTAAATCGATACGTGTTTATGAAGAGAAACCGCAATTTGGCACAAACCAGTCTGGTGATGCTGTGGTTGTTTATAAGCAAGTATTGATTCCGAAAGAGGCTGGAAATATCTCGCTTCCTGATGTGTCTCAAGCTTGGTTCAACACCGATACGCAATCGGAACAAACCAGTAAAGCGCTTGGCTTAAAATTGTCGATACAAGCTAGCGAGCGAGCAACATCAAGTATGCCTCCTCCAGCGATTGAAGCACCGGCACAACAAGTAAGCCCGACGGTTGTTAGCGTTGATAATCCAGGAGTATGGCCTTATCTCACTGCGCTATTTGCTATGTTGTGGTTAACCAGTTCTGCGATTGCTTTCTACTTCTGGTCACGCCGCGGTACAGCAGTAAAACCAACGCAAAAAGATGAACGTCAATCCGATACGGCAGAAGCGCTGATTGCCGCTCTGAAAATGAAAGACGGTGTGAAGACGAGAACTTTGTTCGAACAGTGGAAAACAGAAAACCCAGACTTGAGTGATGAGACGTTAGAAACAATCGAAGCTGAGCTCACCAAGCTAAATCAGAGCCTCTATGCTGAAGCTTGCTCACCAAGTCAGTCATGGGACCCTTCTGAGGCAATCAAAGCGGTTAAGAAACCAAAACGCATCTCGAACAAAGCACACAAGAGCACATTAGAAAGGCTGTAATTAACCAGCGCTCTAAGTAAGCAGAAAGCTAATTAGGCAGAAAATCTAAGTAAACGAAAAAGAACGAAGCCGTGATGACCACATTGTGAACATCACGGCTTCAGTCGTTTTTGAGAACGGGAAAAACAGATACCACACTAAGTCAGTGTAGCTGCAACTTTTCTTCGCTTCATAGCCGAGACAATTCTATTTCGCCCTGAATCTTTCGCCTTATACAAAGCCTTATCTGCCTTGCCATACAACAAATCAAAATCGAACTGGCACTGATCCGAAGTTATCGATGCATAACCCACAGACGCGGTTAAATATTGGCTAGTGCTACTTTTACAATGGAGAATTTTTGCATCTTCAATACTTTGTCGAATCGACTCTGCACGCTGCTTTGTTGTTGTGTGATTGGTGCCGATCATCAACAACATAAACTCCTCACCGCCGATACGGCAGAAGGTTTCTTGATCACCGTAAACATGAGTGCTCAGTATCTTGCCAATGGCACGTAAAGCGACATCCCCCTCAGTATGGCCATAGACACTGTTGTACAAACCAAAATGGTCAAGATCGACAAGAATTAACCCAAAGGTGACCTCATTCTGCGTAGCAAATGCACCTTGTTCCTCACAATTCAGATCATCTAAAACTTGTGACAGCATACGGCGGTTACCAAGACGAGTCAGCGGGTCGAGTTTAGAAATCACATCGAGCTGTTCATTGGCATTTTCAAGCTCTTGAGTTCGCTTGCTAACCTCTTGTTCTAGGGTTTCATTGAGCTTTTTGATCTCTTCTTGCGCCATGGTTCTTTGTAAGACTTCAGCAAGGCTAGAGGCGAAGATACGTATCACTTCACGCAGTTGTGAAGTTAAAGGGCTTCGTGTTAGCAAATTATCCGCAGCGATAAACGCAATCGGAACGCCTGTATTTGTGGTGAGCATTGTCATTGCCGTCCAGCCAACTCCGACAATATTATAATCATGATAAATTGGGACCAATTCTTCAAAAGCAACTTGGTTAGGGTAAGTACGAGCTGCAGACACAATGTCGCGCTCTACCAGCTCGGAGCGATAATAAGACTCATCGACAATGTCGCCTTTTATGTCGGTACCCCAAGTACCTTGCATGTAACTGCAATTTTTATCGGTAAGGAAAACGGCTAATCGATCAATGCCTAAATGCTGAATAGCAAAACTGACGGCGGACTTACACACAGCACTGACGCTATCGCAGCGAGACAACTCAACCATACTCGAATGCAGCATTCGGATGTTCAGTTCTTGGCGTTTACGAATGTATATCTGAGACAGCAGAGAGCCGAACGATTCAAGCATCTGCTTTTGGTAATTGGTGATTGGCGAGCGGTGAATGTAGTTGTCCATGGCAATCCAACCTACGGGTTTATCCCCTTCACGCAAAATAAGCATGCCATTCCACCCTTGCCCTACAACCTTACCTTCAGTGTAGAGTGGAGCATGTTCAATAACGACCAAGCTAGTGTGGTTGTCAGACAATGCCTCGATATATTCCGATTCAAGCTGATGCAGGTCATATTGAGTGTGATGTTCGCTGTTGGTTTTTCCTAGTTCATCGGTGCCATAGGTGCCACTAAAGCAACGCTTTTTCATATCAAGCAACATAAATATGGCGCGATCAAAACCAAGTCTATCGCGTACCGCCTCTACCGATGCTTTGTAGAGTGCATCCAATGATTCAGGGTTCGAGAGCTCTAACGCCACCTGATGAACCAATTTCATATTCTCGACAAACAACTCTCGAAGCTTAATTTCATCAAGATATTGCGCTTCACGTGTATCCCTATGCTTAATCTCGATAGCTGCATTTTTTTCTGCGCGAATACACTGCCAGCGAGCTGCCGCTAATTGAAGGCCATCCAGCCCTTGGTCAAAGGTTTGATTAACTTTTTCTGCGATGCAATTTTGAATAATTAAATAAGTTCTACAGGCTGGGGCGTTGTCGAGCATCATGATGAACGACTCTCCACCAAGCGCTTTACTGTGCTCCCACTTGCACGTATTGAGCGACATCGGTAACACACCGTCTGCAGTGTCGAACTGTGAAACCCATGGCCAAAATGTTGAAGGGTAATGATCAAGAGAAGTTAATTCACCGCAGGAAAACAACGGTAACGAGTCGCTTTCTGGTATTGGCTCTGCAAATATTCCGACCCCTTGGGGGCCAAGCATTTTAATCAAGTAGTCAAACAGAGACTCAGCCAATAAACGGTGATCACGCGTAGCAGATATTTGTTTTGCAAAGGCTTTAACATGCACGGCGTTGGTCCATTGGCTAATAAGAATAACGCAAAAATACAGAAGCCTTGATATGCAATCAATGTAACTAAAAATGAGATGTTAAGTGGGTCGCAATTTGACCTTTTGCATTATCACAAGCATGAGAAGGACTACAAAAATGGGATTTTCTGCCCAAAATTTCGTCGACATGTGATGCTTTTTAACAGCATAAAAAAAGGTTCATCGCGGATTAGCGGGAACTTAAAACAAAAACGGTAGTAAGTGATATGG
>NZ_JBFSTC010000021.1:0-59980 GCF_041466605.1 Vibrio sp. 10N.247.310.17
GTTTTACTTCGGCGATAACGTCGATAAGTGGGTCAATTTTAAACTGGCGTTGACAAACTAACACCTACTAGGCACAGGTTAAACTTATTACACATCGCTCATACATTGTTTCAGAGTACTTTTATATATAGGCCAAATATATTAGACTGCTGATCAAACATACAACATATTCAGGCTAAATCGTGCTAATCCCACTCCTTGATCTATTTTTTCTATTTTTCTTTTCTCTTGCGACACTTTTTACACTGCGTAAGTTTGCAAAAAAGGTAGGTTTAGTCGATAAACCCAACGCTCGTAAGCTTCATAATGGATCAATACCGTTAATAGGCGGTATTTCTATCTGTATCTCTTTACTCTATTTTCTACTTAACAATCCCGGAATTTTGCCAAACACTGAGCTTTATGCCGCATGCGTTGTCATACTTGTTGGTGTAGGAGCACTAGATGATAAGTTCGACTTAAGTTTCAAGTTACGCTTCGCTATTCAAGCGGGACTATCAGTCGCTATGATGGTAGTAGGGGGAATAGAACTAAATACGATTGGAGACATCTTAGGCTCAGGAGAAGTAGTAACGTTAGGCTGGTTTGGCTACTTGGTTACAATTCTGGCTGTAGTTGGTGCGATTAACGCTTTCAATATGGTCGATGGGATAGATGGGCTTTTAGGAGGTCTATCTATTGTAACGTTTGGTGGCTTAGGTGTAATGCTAAATTATGATAGTCAACATAATTTAGCGTACATCTGCCTAGTTTTAGTAGTGATAATTACTCCATATATTCTACTAAACTTAGGAGTTTTCGGGAAAAAAAGAAAAGTATTTATGGGCGATGCCGGAAGCATGCTCATTGGATTTACGGTCATTTGGTTATTGTTACTGTCGAGTCAAAACGGAACTAAGCCACCGTTACGTCCGGTAACAGCGCTATGGTTAATAGCTGTACCATTAATGGATAT
This sequence comes from Vibrio sp. 10N.247.310.17, assembly GCF_041466605.1. Taxonomy (NCBI): domain Bacteria; kingdom Pseudomonadati; phylum Pseudomonadota; class Gammaproteobacteria; order Vibrionales; family Vibrionaceae; genus Vibrio; species Vibrio sp. 10N.247.310.17. Next base: position 956 of record NZ_JBFSTC010000021.1, read on the forward strand.
GGCAGCAATAATGATCCGTCGAGTAAGAAGGGGAGACTCTCCTTTTAAACCTGACCGAGAACATTTACATCATATATTCCAAAGATTGGGCTTATCATCAACACAAACACTTATAGTTATTTGTCTAATAGCAGCTCTATATGCTGGAATTGGAATCTACGCAGAGATAGTGAATATTCCAGAATATATAATGCTGTATACTTTTTTATTATGCTTTGTTATCTATTTAACCTTATTAAGCAACATATGGAAAATAACCTCAAATATTAGAAGGCTTTTCAATGTGGATTAGTTTTGGTTGTATCGTTCATCAATCAGTACACAATAAACCTATTAATAGACACTCAGGGGCTCAACGCCCCAAATAGTTTGGTTGAATAATATATAAAACTACACTCTAAGCACCTATGCCAATAAAGAGTCTTAGCTCAATGCCTAGACTCTTTATAAGACGACTACAACAAATACTATCTAGTCGTGATTCGCTGGCCCTTAAAGATAGATGAGGAACTATAACGGAGTAGTCCTCACCAACTAATATCAACCGAAAAAACAAATTGAGGCCCTATTAGAGATAAACACGAGGAGTGCAAGCTTGTACATACACTTAATTAAACGCTCGAGCGATTCGCCCTTTTCCACTGTAAGAATACTTCCTATCTGAATACAGCACAAAAACAGACTCTCCAGGAGAAAGTTCTATTGATTTCCCTTGAGACTCAACAATGACATTTCCATCAATACAGAATAAAATCTCCGCACTCCGTACATATTGCTCTTGCTTAAATTCTTCAGAATGAAGAATATCAAAACCAAAGTCATCTACCGGGACAGGATATTGCAGTCTTCCCTCCTTTAAAACTGGAACCATTTTTAGATCTTCAGGTGCAATAGGTGTAAACATCACATTATCGAGTAATTCAGGAATATCCATATGTTTAGGGGTCAAGCCAGCACGAAGGACATTATCAGAACTTGCCATAATCTCTAACGCAGTTCCTTGAACATAAGCATGAGGAGTTTCAGCAAATAAGAACATCGCTTCTCCTGGAGCGAGTTCAACCGTATTAAGCATAAATGGAGCCAATAAGCCAATATCACTATCATAGTACTTTTTGAAATCTTGACTATACTGCATAGCCTCACGAGTCATAGCAAGTGTCGCAGACTGACTAAGAGCCACATCTAACTGAGAGAGTACACTCTCTTTACGTTCTCCATTAAGCATCATTATCGAGCTAAAAAACGCCTTTAACCCTTCGCTGCTTGGCTCTTTCTCTAACTGAGCAACTTCGTGTTTAATCTCATCGAGAGCAAGTTCGTTAAATAAGTAAACTATATGCTCAATTGGACGAAAACCATTCATCGCTTTATAAAACGTTAACGCATAAACTAATTCAGGCTTATGGTTTGGATCTTTATAATTGCGAGAAGGGTCATTCAGCGCGATTTTCTTCTCATCCTCTCGAAGAAAACCAATTTCTGATTTTTTCTTACTCGGATGAACCTGAATAGACAAAGGAGCATTCGCAGCTAACACTTTGAATAAATACGGCAGATAACCAAATCTGTTCGCAGTATACTCCCCTAGTACCGAGTTCATATTTTTTTCAATAACGTCTGAAAGCAGTTCACCAGTTGCAGCAACTCGAGAGCACCCGCAGGAATGCGCCCCCATCCACACTTCCGCTTGTGGTTCGTTATTTGGATTTTCAATACCAAATAATTCATTAATAGATGTCTTGCTACCCCAAGCGTAATTTTGAACTTGATTCTTTAATCTAAACATAAACGATTAACACTCAAAGCTTACTAATTTAGCAAGAGTACCATCTACTAGTGATTTAGCTGTTTCGAAATCACTAGCTTCTGCATAACACCTAAGCTCTGGCGCATTTCCCGATGGTCTTAGATGTATAATCGTAGAATCAGAAAGTATCAGACGCAACCCATCTGTATGATCAACGTTAGATACTTTGATACGTGACAGACCTAAACGTGTGAGCAACGCATCTGGATTTGCTTTACCTTGCTCTAAGATTGCGATGCTTCTCTCTGTAGCAAAATTCTGAATACGATCGCTGTGATTAAATCGCCGTGGCAAATATGCCACCAATTGCTTAATACTCGTTTGATTTGCTAATGAAAGTAACATTAATGCTGGAAGTACAGCATCACGGGTTGGTAAAGCCTTTATTATTGCCCCATTTACGTCAATATCACTACCAAGAAGGTAACCACCATTAGCTTCAAAACCAGCAATAGTTTTATATCGCTCGGCTAACCTGTCGAATTCAGCAATAACATACGGTGAACCAATTTTTGTTAGCGATACAGTATTAAACTCTAGAGATTGAGCAATAATCGTGTTGCAACTTACAGGTATAGCAAGCGCTTCCACCTTTAAAGCTCTTGAACAAAGAAGACCTAGAATATCACCTCGTAGCCATTCACCGTTTTCATCGGCAACCAGTGGGCGGTCACCATCTCCATCAGTAGAAAAAATAAAATCTAAATCATACTGTTTGGACCACAAGCGTGCTTTCTCCTTATCAGATTCAGCAACAGCTTCAGTATCAATTGGCACAAACTCATTAGTACGTTCCAATGAGATAACTTCAGCTCCTAGCGATTCAAAAAGACCTTGATAAATATCCCTTCCAGCACTTGAGTGTTCATAAATACCAATACGCTTTCCTGCCAGTAAATCTGCATCAAACAAATCGGTATAACGTGTACGGTAAAGCTCAGCCGCACGGAAATTAATCGTTAACTCAGGCAGGTCATTGATAGCACTAAAGTCTACCTTCTCGGTTAAGATTGCTTGTTCATCTGCTTTAGTTATCTCTCCATCTGGACGATAGAACTTAATTCCATTGCGGTCAAATGGGATATGAGACCCAGTCACCATGATGCAAGGCATATTGTCTTGCATTGCGGTAAAAGCTAGCGCAGGAGTAGGTACAACACCATAATAAATGGCGTCAATACCTGCATCGGTAAGCGCTTGAATGACTGCTTTTGCCATTTCTGGGCTGCTAGGGCGGTTGTCAATAGCCACAGCCATTTGATTGAAAGTAAAATTGTGACGCATTGATGCCACAAATGCATGAGTAAATGCAGCACAGACGTTCGATGTAAACTGAGTAACGAGTCCTCGCGCACCACTAGTACCAAACTGAACGCCTGAAGCACCAAGCACTTCACTACTGATTAATTTTGTTACCATAATTTCCTATCTCAATAAGTAGTTAGTAGTCGCCGCCAAACTTAGATGCTTGCTCATCAAAGCGAACAATATCGTCTTCTTCTAAGTACGATCCAGAACGAACTTCAATAAGCTCCAAAGGCACCTGTCCTGGGTTTTCTACTGAGTGCGGAGTCCCTACTGGAATATAAGTTGACTGATTTTCAGTAAGAAGGAAAGTTTCATCATCTTTTGTCACTTTAGCCGTACCTGACACAACAACCCAATGCTCAGCTCGATGGTGGTGCATCTGAAGAGCTGTCTTCTCTTTTGGCTTAACTAACACTTGTTTCACATGGTAACGCTCACCTTCAGATACCGTCTCATGAGAACCCCATGGGCGATATACCTCTTGATGCTGCTGACACTCTGCTCGGTTTTGTTGTTTTAGTTGATTAACAATCGACTTTACATCTTGAACCTTGTATTTATCCGCAACTAGCACTGCATCTTTCGTCTCTACAACGATAAGATTTTCAATGCCAACGGTAGCAACGAGTTTATCTTGTGAATAAATATAACTATTCTGAGTCTGCTCAGTTAACACATCACCGCGAGTTGCATTGCCCTGTTCATCTTTATCATTCACATCCCAAAGTGCAGACCAAGAACCAACATCACTCCAATTTGCGTCCATTGGAACAACAACAGCTTTTTCCGTTTTTTCCATTACGGCAAAATCTATTGATTCGTCTGGGATTTGTGAGAATAGTTCGGATGACATGCGAATAAAGTCTAGGTCGTTAAAATGACTATCGTAAGCACTTTCACATGCTTTCAAGATATCTGGTCGGAACTTTGCTAACTCTTCAAGATAAGTAGATGCTTTGAATAAAAACATACCACTGTTCCACAAGTAGCTACCATCCTCTAGATATTGCTTTGCAGTTTCGAGATCAGGCTTTTCAACAAAGCTATCAACACTAAAGCCTCGACTCTCATCCGCAGCAGTAACCGTAGCACCAGTTTTAATGTAGCCATAACCTGTTTCTGGTGCATTCGCTTTGATACCAAAAGTGACCATATCACCACGTTGTGCGTACGGAATAGCAGCTTGCACCGATTGATGGAAAGATTGAGTATCTTTAATCACATGATCAGCAGCAAGAACTAACATCAAAGCATCTTCACCTGAAGTTTGATTTTCAGATAGGGCAAATTTTGCTGCTAAAGCGATAGCGGGAGCAGTATTACGCCCTACTGGCTCTAAGAGTATTCCGCTATGGTTGCCATTAATACGGCGAAGTTGTTCAGCAACTAGGAATCGATGTTCTTCATTGCAGATCACAAACGGCGCATTGTGTTCTAGACCAACCATGCGGCTCAACGTTTGTTGAAGCATGGTTTGTTCACCAGTTACTGCAAGGAATTGTTTAGGATATTTTGAACGAGATAGAGGCCATAAACGACTGCCTGAACCGCCGGCCATAATTACAGGAATAAGCATAGTCAACTCGTTGTTTTTAATTAGGTGATAGTTTTAGTTATTTTTGAAAATACCATTTAGTATGAACATGTACTTTATCACTGGTCAATAATTCATCTTGATTACACCAACGGTAACGAGAATGCTGTACATCCATGGGTAAGTTCAATTCAGAGCGAATGACAATGAGCTTGTAGGCAATCGCGACATAATGAGTCGTAAACTCATTGCCAAATACATTGTCATCATAGAAGTGTGTATAAGGTCCCAACAGTGTTGCCTGAGAGAGCTTAAACTCATGTCCAAGCTCCTCTAAAGTTAAACGAGCAAAGGCGTCTTCAAGCTTTTCATCCTTAAGAATACGCCCACCGGGAACGAACCATAAACCTTGAGCTGGTCGATTTAAACGCTCCCCAAGTAAAACTTGACCACTTTCGTCCTCAATAACTAAGTCAATTGAAACCAATGGCGTACTTTCAATCACTTGAGAAAAACGTTGTTTGCTTAAAAACATATGCTTTGTTTAAATCCTTATATTAGCTCTACCCTAGGTACTTTAACCGCGATAATTTTCTTGATTCTCTTGGAACCATTGGTAAGTCATAGTTAAACCATCTTCTAGGCTCGTCTTCGCTTCCCAGCCTAAACTCTTTAAACGTGAAACATCCATTAACTTACGAGGAGTGCCGTCCGGCTTCGTAGTATCAAATTCAATTTCGCCGTCAAAACCAACCACTTTTGCAACAGTTTCAACAAGTTCACGGATAGTACAATCCACACCTGTACCTACGTTTATGTGGCTAAGCATTTCTTGCGTATTTTCTAGATACACCTCTTGAGCAAGATTCATTACGTAAATTGAGGCTGCTGCCATATCACCTACATGCAAAAACTCTCGCATAGGTTTACCGCTCCCCCACGCAACAACTTTACTGTCGCCATTCAATTTTGCTTCGTGGAAGCGACGCAATAATGCGGGAATAACGTGAGAGTTTTGAGGATGAAAATTATCATTTTCACCATACAAATTAGTTGGCATTACTGATCGATAGTTGCGACCATATTGGCGATTATAGGATTCGCACATTTTGATACCTGCAATCTTAGCAATTGCGTAAGGCTCATTGGTTTCTTCCAAAGTTCCAGTTAATAAAGAGCCTTCACGCATCGGTTGTTGTGCAAACTTTGGATAAATACAAGACGACCCCAAGAATAGTAAATCTTGAACATCATGCAGATGTGCAGAGTGAATAATATTGTTTTGAATCGTCAAATTTTGGTAAATAAACTCAGCGGGGTACGTGTTGTTAGCAACAATCCCACCGACTTTCGCCGCCGCAAGGTAAACTTGATCAATATGGTGAGTCGCAAAAAACGCCTCGACGGCTCGTGCATCTAACAAGTTAAGCTCATCACGATCTTTAGTAATAACTTCTACTGAAGAATCTTTAGATAGTTGACGAACAATAGCTGAGCCAACCATACCTTTATGACCAGCAATAAATACTCTTTTCATACTAGTTCCGATAATATAAATAGAAAAAGCAGAGCCCAAAATGAGGAACTCTGCAATATAAACGAATCAGTATTACTGATTAATTAGCTTTCTAATGAGATCGCAACGTCAAATCCGTGTTCTTTTAGAACTGCGTGTTGTTTTGCCTTATCGATATCAGACGCAACCATTTCTGTACACATTTCTTCTACAGTGATCTCTGGAGTCCAGCCAAGTTTAGCTTTTGCTTTACTTGGGTCACCAAGTAGAGTCTCTACTTCAGCAGGACGGAAGAAGCGAGGGTTTACTTTTACAATGACATCACCAACTTTCACTTTTGGTGCCTTTTCTTCATCAATAGCAACCACAGTAGCGATTTCATCAATTCCTTCGCCGGAAAACTCAAGTTCGATCCCCGCTTCCTTCGCTGACAAGCGAACAAACTCTCGCACAGAGATCTGCTTACCAGTAGCGATAACAAAATCTTCAGCCTGCTCTTGTTGAAGCATCATCCATTGCATTCGAACGTAATCTTTAGCATGCCCCCAGTCACGCAACGCATCCATATTGCCAAGTTCTAGGCAAGATTCCAGACCTTGAGAGATGTTAGCGATAGCTCGAGTAATCTTACGAGTTACGAAGGTTTCACCACGGCGTGGTGACTCATGGTTAAATAAAATACCATTACATGCGTACATACCGTAAGATTCACGATAGTTAACCACAATCCAGTATGCGTACATTTTAGCCACAGCATATGGAGAACGCGGGTAAAAAGGCGTTGTTTCACGCTGTGGAATTTCTCGGACTTCACCGTAAAGTTCGGATGTTGACGCTTGATAAAAGCGAGTTTTCTTTTCCAAACCGTTGATACGGATCGCCTCTAGAAGACGGAGAGTACCCATGCCATCGACATCAGCGACATACTCTGGAGATTCGAAAGAAACCGCTACATGCGACATTGCACCCAAGTTATAGATTTCATCAGGTTGAATTTCTTTAACCAATCGAATCAAGTTTGAAGAATCTGTTAGGTCGCCATAGTGTAATTTAATATTGGCACCTTCATTTACCAGCGAATCAATACGCTCTGTATTGTACGATGATGCTCGACGAATTAAACCGTGAACCTCGTAGCCTTTTTCAACCAAAAGTTCAGCTAAGTAAGAGCCATCTTGACCTGTAATTCCTGTTATAAAAGCCACATTTTTTTCCATTATTCCCCCCCTCTTAGTTTGGATAATTCTTGAATACATAAGTCAGCATTTTCTTCGTCTGCCTCGATATAAGTGCCTTCGGACCACTCATTCCAAGCATTAATATATATCAGTGAATCTTCGTCTTGTAGCATAGATAATAGATTTTCAAGATTAGAAATAAATGCCTTTATAGAAGCTCCCTTATAAATTGTTGCTCGATCCTTATATCTGGGAGTATTGTCCCAATCTAAGAAAGCAGAATAGTATCTTTTTGTGTTTGGTACGAAAGTTTGATTAGAAATTTTAAAAATATTATCCCATGCATCTTTATAATTGATGTAGGTTACTCCTGAATATCTATGTCTAATTTTTGTTAGCTGATTTAGTATTGGTTCTGGTAAGTACCTCAGTTTATCGAACACACCCCCAAACAATTTATTATTGTCAATCTTTAGAGAATTTGCAGAAAAACGAGGTTGAAAGTCTAAACAACCTGAATAACCCTCTAGGCGCTCAACTGAAAATGATGGACTAGCCAAGACGGCCACAAAATGAACCCCATTAAATCCCTCTTTAATTGCTAAATCATTCCAATATTTAAATAATAAATCATGGTTTTTTATCAAATGTGGATTGTATATATTAAACACAGGACAATTATTAACTTTATAATATCTTTCATCCTTAAAAAACGGTAATAAATATTCAAAATGTTTCTTCCATAACTCTTTTGAATCAGTGTGGTTCTGTTGGAATATTATATCATTATCTTTACCAATCCACCGTTTTGACCATGTTTCGTTTGCCCAAGTAAAGTTAAACGATACATCAAGATCTCTATTATTCAAAAAGTTCTCGGCTGGTTTTTCAAGAACAACCTTCCCGTCAAACCAATAATGGTAAAATGAAACTCCGTCAAGATTTGCCCTCTTCATATCCGAAACTTGCCTTGCAATTGTCTCTGGTTTAGATTGATCATAATAGCCATCTAGAGGAACTCTGGGCTGATGGTGTCCTTTAAATAAGGGGCTTGCGCTCCTTACATTATCCCAATCAGTAAACCCAGCCCCCCACGCCTTGTCATTCTCTGGTATTGGGTAAAATTGAGGAAAATAGAAAGAAAACAGTTTCATCGGAATACCTTATTAAACTTATCAAAAAACCTTAAAATCAAACTATAAATAACACCACCAAAACCGTAATTACGATGTATTATTTTATTTCTATCTGACTTAAACTCGACATCAATATTATTGCTACTGCGCCCATCCAAATCATTATATAAGGCAATATTAAAATCATAAAATTTACAGCAAGCGAAAGTAGAAAAGTACATATTCTTTTCCCAATCAGACAACAATGTGTATTTTAAATCATAAGGACTATTTAGCAACAATTCTCGTTTAAAGAACATCGCTTGGTGACAGACATTCTTGTAGACTATACCTTTGTTTAGCATTCTAATATAAGAAGATCCTGAAGATAATAAGGTCACATAACCATAAAATATATCAATATTTTCACATTCGGGAAATGCCCTCTCAAATATATCAACAAAACCTTGACTTAACACATCATCTACACCCATAAAATATATATATTTACCTCTTGATGAATTTACGCCATTGTTCATAGCGTCATATATTCCTTCATCTTCCTCTGACATCAATTTTATATATTCACGCTCATCTAGATTTTCATTAATAATAGCTAGCGTTTGATCATTAGACACCCCATCAACAAATAATAACTCGATATCAAAATGTAAACGAGATAATTGGTCGAATATAGGTATATTTTTATCAAAATAAGATAACAAATATTTTTCTGCATTATAAAGTGGAACTATAACTGACAAATCACACATAAAATCAATATCTCTTATTTAGACAGCATGTTGCGATAACTTTACACAATAAAATAAAAATCGACATAACAATGACATTAATTATAGAAGCTAGAAAAAGGAAGTAATCAACTTCTAATGTCGTTGCACAGTAAACTAAAGATGCGTAGACCAAAATTTTAGTATTTGAACGAGTAAAATAATCATAAGTACAGTTTCTCAGCACGCCCACAATCGTGCCAGCGATAAATGCATAGAAAAACGAAGCGTAATAACCTAGATAAACCAAACCAAAAACGTTCATCCTTGGATTGGGTCCCTTAAATATGTCATACCCTTCATGATATGACATCAACTGATATCCCAAGGTAGGAAAAACATCTGATTCATCGACCAAGCCAAACCAACTTGCAGGGCTAAAAAATAAATTTACGTACCATTCCCCATCAGGTATAAATAACTTGTAAACCTCATTAGGATATGCCATGTAAAAAACGTCACCAGACATTACCAAGCGTGACAATAGTAACATAAATCCGTTATTAGATTCACCTGCAATCGAAATTACAGCTAAGGCTGATATTATAGATAAAAACATTAATAAAACGCCATATTTATTAAGAAGTAAATATGGTCTATTGTTGCCTGAAAACTTATAAATATAACCAAAAAGTCCAAAATAAAGCAAATATGTTATTATCGCCGATTTAGCACCATCTAATATAGAAAATGTCATGTAAACACCTAGGATAATTAGATAGATATACGCATGTCTCTTACTATTAAATAGGAGGATATAAAGCGATATAATATTACCAACAAAAAATATCGCTTTAACTCTAAGTAGTAACTTGGAGAACACATCTTCTCCAACAAAGTTCAACCTTGATTCAGAAAAAATGGGAAAGCCATGTTTACTATATATATATAATTGAAGAGACAGTGTCAAAGCAGTTATAGAAACGAAAAAGACCTTGACAGTGAAAATGTCAATAACATTTGGGGAGCAAACATTATGGGATTTCTTAGGGTTTATCCTAGAAAAAAACATATAACCCGCAAGGAATAAGAATTGAGTACCTAAAAATTGAAATGAAAGCTCGTAATCAACTAATCCTTTATAAATAAGATAGACACCAGTAGAAGTCGCAAAAGTGGAAAAAACAAGATAATAAGTAAAAGGTTCTAAAATTCCAATGCGTGAACGCCAAAATACCTTAAAATATATTAATGACGTTAGACACAATATAAATATGTATTCTAAAACATCAAAATTATATAGAAAAAACTCTAAATTTGACACATGATACCTACCAAATCGTCCATTGCATTTACCTAATACTTTCAAATAAATCTAAATACTGTTTTGCTACTATATCGTAACTCCAAAGGTCTAAAGCTTTTTTTCTAGAGTTATGTGATAAATTATGCGAAGAATTATTATCTATACACCATATTATACCCGCAGCTAAATCTTTGGTACAAAAAGGTTTAGCCAAGTAACCTGTTTCTTGGTGTGTCACAACATCAGGTAGCCCGCTGATGTCAAAAGCTACAACCGGAGTTCCGCAACTCAGAGATTCAGTTCCAGTCTGAGGCATATGATCCTGACGAGAAGGAACCACCATAACATCGATGGCATTATAGAATTGAACCAAAGTTGAATCATCGTTAATATGGCCTAGAAAGGTTGTAGCTACACCACCAACGGAACCTTTTCCTTTATCTCGACTACCAAATACAGCACATTCGATTTCTAATGAGTTATTGTTCAGGGAAATTTCCGATAAAGCATCCACCAAAAGATCATAGCCTTTTCTCTGGTCTTCATCAGAAGAAATAGCGCCAAAGCCAATAATTACTTTACTTACAGGAAGATCTAGCTTTAAACGAGCTGAATTTCTATTTGAAGGTGTGAACAGGTTAGTATCCAAAGCGTTTGGTATTGTAATTACTTTATTCTTTGAAAATAACTGACTGTCACGTGCCATATTACTTAACCAACGGCTTCCAGTGACAATGGTTAAACGCTCTCCCCAAAATTTGCACTTCAAGCGCCAAACAAAACGATTAATATCTATCCCTTTAACTTGCTCTTCACTGTTGCTTAGTTCAGTCTCATCATAGCCAATTTTAAACCTTGACTTGTTATTATCAATTACATAGTGTTCAGTTCCTGAAAACGCCCACATATCATGCAAAGTTAAAACCGTAGGCTTAGTAAACCTGCCAATCTGACGAATAGAAAGCGTCCCCTGATTAACCCAATGGATATTTACAATATCACAATCATGTGTCTCGACAATATCGAAAACCCGAGAGCCTGTAAGGTTTGTTGAATGTGTGACACGATTGGAAGTAACTTGAAGTCGGAGAATGATAGATGATAATCTATCTATTATCTTCGAAAAGCTATTTTTTGAAATTAATCGTGTTTTAGAGTCTTCAGAATTCTTGACGTTCACAAATAAAGTAGAATCTACTTGCAGTCTATTTAACGCTTCATGTATACGAAAAGCGGCACGAGCAGCACCACCATCAGTATCAGAATGTGAAATTAGAGAAATTTTCATCGAAAAGTACTAGTATTAATTATTGAGTGTATTGCTCTTTCTGCAATTTGTAGAGTGTCGATTTTACCTGAAAACACTGATATCAGTTGTTTATCTTGTTCGACTATACAACCTCGGAAGTCGGTTGAGCTAACAACTTTAGTTTTCATACTAAATTCCACATCAAAATATTCAAAATTTTCTAGAAAATCCTCTACTATATTAGAGAATTCCGTTTCGAAAACAGCTCTCTTCTGCTTAACAAATACATTATCTTGTTTCGCTGCTGAGAGTGACATTAAGGCTTCATTTACATCTTGATATTGTCCAATTGGTGTATGTTGTACAGATGTAAGAGTATAGATATCATCAAAATAAGGGTAAAGTGAGTAGTGTTGGCCATCCATAATAGTTAACGCAAGCATGTCATTAATCTTTGACTTATAATAGAAATAAATACAAGGTTCAAAAAAGTAATTAATAGTAGATATTTTTTTTGCTCTTCCCCATGTACAATCAATAATGTAGTCGTATTTTTCTTTGAGAGCTTCAAACACTAATTCATTATTAAGGTCTACAAAAGTATTAAACTTAATATGCTTAGAAAGCATATCATTAAAATATTTACTAGCTAAATCATTTCTAATGACCTTTTCTTCGCATTTAAATAATTCACCAACATTTTTTATTTTTATTTCTTTCACACTATTTTTATCTAGTGTTTGAAAGTTAAGACCAGAACCCTCCATTATTATCTTGTATGTTTCGCTATCGATATAACTATTTTTATCTGAAACTGCATAGAAATTATTTTCCACTTCAGATACTAAGTGCGGGTAATGCTCGATAAACCAATCAAAGCCTTCTTTGGATTGCGCTCTAGTAACTGAATCTCGGGGGTAATGAAAACCTAAATGTAGCCTATTTTGGTTTCGTTTGGATGCCCCTGATATCGTTGAATCAGATTTTTCGAAAACTGTCACATCACAACCACTTTGAATTAAAGACATTGCGATATGACAACCGTACCAACCTGCACCAATAATAGCAACATTCATAAATATGACCTCATTTATTTTTTCAAAAATTTACATTTAAACTCAAGAGCAGTATCGAACAACCCTATATACTTTAGAGCAGAAACTATATATCCATCATCTTTTGAATAAGAATAAAAATCATGAAATGACCGTACTATACGCGGTTCAATATCAAGAGTTTTGGGGAAGTTGTTCCAATCACATTCCCTTTTAATTAAATCTACCTCATATTTTGTCGAAGAATTACAATTTGTACCAGATCCATCAAAGCCTATATTTTTCACATAACTCTTTACAGGGAACAAAAAATACTTATCTTTATTAAACATATCAAAACACCTAATGATATCCCAGTGTGGGAATTCTTTGTTTTCTATCGCATGTTTCAATAATGGGAACATATCTTCACCACCTTTTGCAAAACTTCTTCGGCTAGAAAAACTATGTTTAAATTGCTTATACTTGGTCGCTTTCCAATCAATATCATTCCATTCACTCTTCCAAGTTCCCCATCCCCAAGAAGCTCCACGAGGTGATTTAAAGACTTCATATTCATAATCTTCAACGATATTTATTGGTGGACAATACCCACTAATTCCTGAAATTGTCTTGTCCGATTCATATTTATCAAGACAAAAGTTCATGTATTTTAAGAAGTCAATACTTGGAACATCATCATCTTCTAAAACGATAACTTTTTCATATTTCTTAAATATGTAATCCATCATCCATAACATCGAGCGATCGCAACCAAGGTTTTCACTTTGTTTAACAATTTCGACAGATGCAAACTTGTTTTCTATAGTTTGATAACAAGCCTGAAATTCGCTAGCAGCGTTTTCCTCGGCATTATTTCTAGGAAAATCTTGATGTATATACAATTTCGAATCCATTGCTAAATCACACTTTGAGAGTGCATCAAGTACCAATTTGGTATGCCTTGGACGTGCAAACGTAAACAACACTATTGGTGCTAAACTACAATTAGCTATCTCATTCTGCAAAACTTACCACCGTTTATTTCTATTTCCGTATTAGTTAAATAAGTGCTATCGTTCGATATTAAATAAAATATAACATCTGTCACCTCTTCCATATGAAGAAATCTCTTCTTTGGATGATTTTCTCTATGTTTATTTACAACCTCAGTGTCTTTACGACTTTGTGTCATCTGAGAATCTTCAATTGTTGATGGTGATAAAAGAAGTAGTTGCTGATTCTCACCAACCCCTCTCTGTCTGACGTAAGCTCTGAGCATAGATTTAGATAAAAAGTAACTAGTATCATAACTTCCTTTCCTTCCGGATTCAGAACCAATAATAATCACTCTTGCTCTACCGTTGCTGTTTAATATGTATTCAATGGCTTTAACTATAAATATAGCATTTACTTTTAACGATGATATTATTTCATTTTCTGACTGTTCACTAATTTTCTTTGGAATTAGTAATCCTAGAGAGAAAATGTAAATGTCATATTTTTTTTCAAACAAACGCTCTATGTATTCACCATTTATATTATTAGCATCGAATTGAATTCCATCCGTTAATTCTTCACTATTACGAGAATATTTTTTCAATTCGAATTCATTTGAATCCAGTCTTGCCGATAAAGCTTTACCTATGCTAGATGTAGCGCCTACAAGGGCGATTTTACTTACCATAAATACCTCAGTTCTCTTACATTTATTTCAGTAAGACTATGCTCTTTAGTTGCATAAAAAATATATTACGACAAAATAAAAAATTTGATAATACCGTGGCTGACAATTGTGCTAATAATGCACTAATCGCAGCACCTTGAATTCCTAATTTAGGGATAAGAATTAGGTTTGCTATAATACAGACAACTAATCCTAAAAATGTCTTATACAAATTTAATTTTGCCTTTCTTTCCGTCAAGATCCACAAACTTTGAGCAACCCCCAAATTGATAAATAAGTTTGTAAATATAATAACTTGAAGAACACTCCCTCCGGTCGAGTATTCAATGCCAAAAAGTAGATTCACTATTTCTTCTGAAAGAAAAAAAATTGGCAAGCAAACCAACCAACCTAGAAAAGAGAAAAATCTAAATATGTTGCCTAATAAATTTAAGTAATCCTCTCTATTTTCATTATAAACTTTAGTTATATATGGTGTTAAGCTAACACTGAGAGTCATCGGTATAAATGCCCATAGTGTAGATAATGGTAATACAGCTGCATATATACCCAGTTGTTCTTCGCCTAATATGTTTTTTATTAGAATTTGATCTATTCTCATGTATAAAACAATTGAGATACTGCTAATAATAAAAGGCCAAGATTCCCTAATCAAATCAAGCGCTCTACTTTTAACCAAAATCCACCTTTCAACACATGGAAACCGTTTATAAGCGATTAATAAAGCTATTGCTGATAATAATGCTTCTAAAGCAACGATTATAGCGAATATAAATAACGGTGCATTTTGAAGAATTAATATTATTTTTATAATATTCGATATGGCGTATGAACATAATTTTGCAGCAACAGTTCTCTTGCTTTGGCTTTGACTTTGAAACCACAGGTCAATAGTGTCTGAACATTGAAAGGTCAATGAAGCGCCAACTAGGGTAACAAGGAAAAATGAACTAGAGAAGAATCCATCTAAAAAGCCAATGGTAAAGCAAGCAACCAGCCAGCAGAATACGCCAGATACTAACCTCAAGATAAATGTAGTACCAAGCAACTCATTCGATATTTGTATTTTTTTTGTTATTTCTCTGACAACAATACCATCCATACCTAAATTCGCCAAAGGTTGGAAAAAAGCAACAAAGGCTACAGCATAAGCTAATTCACCATTAGCACTAGGACCTAAATATCTAGCTACCCACGCGCCAACAAGTAGTCCCATACCCATTCTTATCAGTTTATCAAGCAGCAACCAAGAGCTGTTCTTTAAGACTTTTTCTATATCTTGATTACACTTAATTTTTATGATAATCGTGTTCAGTTTCTTAATCATAAAAAGTACTACTCTATTTATAATAATTAAAGTTGAAAGTAGTTGATATCGAGCTACGCCACATGAAAATTAGTTACAAAAAATCTCATATTTAACATTATTTCAAAATTCATTCCAGTTTGATCGTATATTTCTGATTATATTTCTTACAACACCACAAATACTCACTTAAGAAAACAACACAATCAGCCAGTCAAGGATTAAAAATAGATATCTATGGGACAGGTTTTTTATAAAAACTGGCAGTTAATATGAATTATTATTAACTAGGTGTAATATGATACCTACCGTAGATAAACACTGACTTATCATACTATAACTATTAGTAATGTCTTTACTGGGAAAATTTGGCGACACAATTAGCCACTGATATTACGCGCCCTAAAAACAGCATCTACCTGATAGTAATCAACTATTATTTTTTACACTGACGAATGGTTTGCCTTTTATGAGAAATTTAAAACCACTCTATTTTGGTTATTTGTTACACGCTACTAAATTAAAAATTATACAACACTATTCATGGCAATTTATTAAAATATGAAGCTAGCAACCTTATATTATCTCTTCCACCAGTTGCAAAACTAACCTTCAAATATGTATATTTATCGTATGCTTATTTTCATTTCAATATATTCTCAGAGCCGATAAGCATGCCCCTCTTCTTTAATAAAAACCTAACAGCACTCATTACATGCCAGTAGAAATGCTTGGATAGGTAGTCTCTATTGGCATGCTTCGCTAAGTGCACAGCTTTAATAAAGGGGAAATATAATACTCTTTCATTTATCAAATAACTACGATAGCAAATGTCTATGTCTTCACAATACATAAAATACCTTTCATCAAAACCACCAAGTGTTTTGTAATGTTCCGATTTGAAAGCAAGAAAAGAACCAGCTGCCCAGTCGACTTTAGTCGGCAACGTAATATTTTTCTTATCTACGATCGTTTTATTTTTCCCTCCAAAAAAAGATAGAAAAAAGTCAGTTAATCTTGGGAAATTACGAATTGAGTTATCTGAAATATTAGCATTAACATCTTTATGTAAGTTAATAGCTGATAATCTAGCTTTATTTTCGTTCATATTATCTATAAGTGAGTACAGCATTTTTTTTGAGATTGACACATCAGGGTTTAGAACAATAAAGTAATCATAAGCCTCCATCCCCAATTCACGACAGTAGTTGAAAATTATATTGTTATTTCCCCCAAAACCACAACCATAATCATTATCATCATTAAGCCAATGAAAGTTTTTATAGCGCTGCAGACTATTAAAATCATCACCAAGCTTGTTACTTTTAACTACTATTTGAAACTCGCCTGAGCATAATGAATTAACACATCCAAGCTCATTTATTAAGTCTGAATGTCCATGTGAAACAACTGAAATGTATATTGTCATAACATTCTCATAAGCAAGTTGAAGTCAACAGCATTTTCATCTTTTAACGACAATACAGGTGCACCAGACAAAGGCCAATCTATTGCAATAGTTTCGTCATTCCACTTCAAAGATATTTCCGCTTTAGAATTATAAAAGTCCGTACACTTATATACAAACTCCGCCTCGTCAGTTGTTACATAAAACCCATGAGCAAAGCCTTCCGGGACCCAAAGTTGACGCTTATTGTCTGCGGATAAATACTCCCCAACCCACTGACCAAACGTCGGAGAACCTTTGCGAATATCAACCGCAACATCAAACACTTCACCAGACACTACTCGTACTAGTTTTCCTTGAGTGTTTTCTGTTTGGTAATGCAGTCCACGTAAAATCCCCTTCTTGGACTTAGAATGGTTATCTTGAACAAACTGCGCAGGTTTACCTGTCACAAGCTCTTCAAATTTTTTTTGATTCCAAGTTTCCATAAAGAAACCACGCTCGTCACCAAATACACTTGGTTCTATAATTTTTACATCAGGAATACGGGTATCTATTACTTTCATTTTATTATCCAGTATACGCTTGAATATTATTTAAAGCTGCCTTCCAATCACTCGCTTCAATGGCGAAGTTTGCCATAATTTTCTCGTTACTCAAGCGAGAGTTACTTGGGCGCTTTGCCGGTGTTGGGTATTGGTCAGCAGTAATACTTGTTAAGTTCGGCTTTTTCACTAGCACCTTTTGCTCAACAGCAATATCAAAAATAGCATTAGCAAAATCAAACCAACTGACGTGTGGCAACCCCGAGTAATGGTAAATACCGAACTCAACAGCATCACCTTGATCAATACGCTTCGCTATGTGGATCAATGTATTAGCAATATCACCCGCATAAGTCGGACCACCAAACTGATCACCGACAATACTCAAAGTGTCTCGATTCTTTCCTAAACGAATCATAGTCTTAACAAAGTTATTACCTTGCTCACCAAAAACCCAAGCTGTTCGAAGGATAACGTGTTTTTCACATGCTTCAGCAACAGCAATCTCGCCAGCTAGTTTACTTTGCCCGTAAACACCTTGTGGGTTTGTTCTATCCATTTCGACATAATCACCCGTTTTATTGCCTTCAAATACATAGTCGGTCGAGATATGCATAATAGCCGCACCAACACTTTGTGCTGCTTGTGCTAAATATTTAGGGCCATCACGGTTAATTGCATAAGAAAGCTCAAGCTCCTCTTCAGCCTTGTCTACTGCAGTATGAGCTGCTGCATTAATAATAACAGTAGGTGCAAAATCAGAAACAACCGCATTAACGGCTTCTTGACTCGTAATATCTAGATGCTCTCTATCAAGTGCTAATAGCGTTATGCTTTTATAATTGTCTAATTTTTCTGTTAAACAAGAGCCTACCTGGCCGTAACAACCAGTTATTAATACTCGCATTAGTGTGCTACCTCTTTCTTAGTTTCACTAACTAAACGAGTCAAATACTGCCCATACTCATTTTTCATCATAGGTTTTGCTAAAGTCAGAACTTGCTCATCGCTCAACCATCCATTGCGCCAAGCAATCTCCTCCAAACAAGCCACTTTTAATCCCTGTACATGCTCAATGGTTTGCACAAAAGAAGAGGCTTCATGAAGGCTTTCATGTGTTCCTGTATCTAACCATGCGAAGCCTCGACCGAGTAACTCTACATTTAATGAGCCATCATTAAGATACATCTCATTGAGTGTGGTGATCTCTAACTCACCTCGATGAGACGGTTTCACTTGTTTAGCCATTTCCACAACTCGATTATCGTAAAAATACAAACCTGTGACTGCATAATTCGATTTTGGCAATTCCGGCTTTTCTTCAATCGAGACCGCCTTCATTTCTGAATCAAATTCAACCACACCAAAACGCTCTGGGTCTTTGACTTGATAACCGAAAACAGTAGCGCCAGATTCTCTTGAAGCTGCGTTCTGTAATGTTTGTGAAAACGACTGCCCGTAAAAAATATTATCACCAAGCACTAAACATACGCTGTCATCACAGATGAACTCTTCACCGATAATAAACGCTTGTGCTAAGCCATCTGGGCTTGGTTGAATCGCATATTCAAGATTAATACCAAAATCAGAACCATCACCAAGCAAGCGTTTAAAACCTGCATTATCTTCAGGCGTAGTAATAATCAAAATATCTTTAATACCAGCAAGCATTAAAGTCGAGATCGGATAAAATACCATTGGCTTATCATAAATAGGCAATAGTTGTTTTGATACGCCACGAGTCAACGGGTATAGACGAGTGCCAGAGCCACCAGCTAGAACAATCCCTTTCATTATTTCTTCACCTTTGATTCTGTTGTTTCTACACCCAAACGCTCACGCTGATAGCTGCCATCTTGTACATTTTGACACCACGCTGAATTGTCTAGATACCATTGCACCGTTTTAATAAGACCCGTTTCAAACGTCTCCTCAGGTGTCCAACCTAGCTCACGCTGCATTTTAGATGAGTCAATGGCATAGCGACGGTCATGACCTGGGCGATCTTGAACATACATGATCTGCTCTGCATACGCTGACTCTTTCGGTACCAACATATCTAGGATGTCACAAATCGTATTCACAACTTCGAGGTTTTTCTTCTCGTTGTGACCACCAATATTATATGTCTCACCTACTCTGCCTTCGGTTACTACTTTATAGAGTGCTCGTGCGTGATCTTCAACAAACAACCAATCACGAATTTGGTCACCTTTACCGTAAATAGGTAACTCTTTGCCTTCTAGCGCATTAAGGATAACCAGTGGGATCAGCTTTTCAGGGAAATGATATGGACCGTAGTTGTTCGAGCAGTTGGTTACGATAGTAGGTAGGCCGTAAGTGCGTAACCATGCACGCACTAAGTGGTCACTCGAAGCTTTTGATGCCGAGTATGGACTTGATGGTTCGTAAGATGTTGTCTCCAAGAACATTGGCAGTGCTGTCCCTTCTGGAACTTCATCAGGATGTGGAAGATCGCCATAAACTTCATCAGTAGAGATATGATGGAAACGAAACTCTGCTTTGGCATCCTCTTCAAGTTTATTCCAGTATTCGCGTGTCGCTTCTAGCAAGGTATAAGTGCCGACAATATTGGTTTCGATAAATGCTGCAGGGCCGGTAATAGAACGATCGACATGCGACTCAGCTGCTAGGTGCATCACTGCATCCGGCTTATGCTCCGCAAAAACACGGTCGAGCTCAGAGCGATTGCAAATATCTACCTGTTCAAATACATAGCGTTCATTCAAATCAACTTCGATAAGAGACTCTAAATTTCCTGCATAAGTGAGCTTATCAACGTTGATGACGCTGTCAGATGTATTATTTATGATGTGACGGATAACTGCTGAGCCGATAAAGCCTGCACCGCCTGTGACGAGGACCTTCATAGTTTTCTCTTATGGTGTACTGTTTGGTAACAACTCACTAACGTGAAAATGTATAGAGTTTTTGAGGTTTTAACTCTCAAAAATGTCTCCGCCATTTTTAAGCTGCTGAAACATTTTTTATTCATTTTAAGACGGCCTCTTTTAGGCAATCCTTTATAAAGTTTAGGGTTTGCTTACTTTTAGAATACGGCTCCTATAGCTCACCAAGACATATCTTAACATCTAGACTTGCCATCCACTTGCATTTAGGCACGCTACCGCCCTCAGGTTTGGCTCCTAAAGGCAATATGTTACAGTCTGTTTACATTATATAGAGTTATAAGTGCACTACATTCTAACAAAATAAGTGCTTGTTGCCCAATTTGAAATTTATCTGATTCCCCGCGCTCGCAGTAGTAGCCCCAAGAAAGCATAAGCACTAATGCCCTCTAGGTACCGAGCATCTATGATGGATGTTTGACAACTAGGGGAATCCATGTGGCCCTTATATTTTAATGCTGCGTTCTAGCCCTATATATGAGTAACCACTAGCTCAAACTCAACCCAGTGCTCGTTGCTCCTTTACATCTGGATATTGAGTTGTCGAGATAATCAACCTTGATTTTTCGATTGCACAATTTTATCAGTTTTATAGCTTCGTTTATGTTTGAAATCTTACACGTAAATGCTTGTGTAATGTAATTTAGACAAATTAAAGGAACATGTGTTGTTTAGAATAGTAGAGCAGATGAGACCTTGGAAAATACATAGTAGTATGGGATACACCCTAAATTAATCAGAAAAATATAAATCGCAGCATCATAAAAATTGAATAACCTACTATGATTGCGCAAAATTTATAGTATCACACCCCGTTATTTATTTTTTGCTTTACCCACACCACCACCGTTTTAACAATACATAGATTCAGTTAGAAAGACTTGCACGGGCTATCTATTGTTACAACTCCATGCGGAGTTGACCCGAATCCTTTTCGTCCTGCTGCCTAACGTAACTCGCTATGATTTGTTCATTCACGCCTACGCTACTGACAAAGTAACCTGGCGACCAAACAATGTTCTCTTTCCATTAAATCTGACTTAGCCGACTGAATGTTTTTCGCCTGTGGTACGACGATTGGCTTTTTAGTTTTCCCATTACGTCAGAGATACTGTACTTAGGTGGGATAAGCATAATCATATGCAGAAGGTCTTCATCAAAGCCTATTGTCTCTATCTCAACGCCACGCAATAACTTTGGCATAACCTTCCGTAGGTAGCTGCACATACCAGGATTCAGGGTTTGCCGACAGTATTTAGTTACCCAAACTACGTGATATTTCGTGTAATAAACACTGTGGGACGAGGTGTAATATTGCATTTAGCCATCGTACCGTCTCCAAAGGCATTCATCCACGGGTAAACCCTACTAGAATCATGTTCCTACTTCTACTTTACTTCATTACTAGTATAAGCATAACTGTAATAGCCGTAACCATAAGAACTTGATGCTTTCTTTTCCATAGCGTTAAAGATAACACCTTTTACTTCAATACCTGACTGTGCAAAACGATTACGTGCAACATCAATCTCTTTAACAGTATTTTGGCCAAAGCGTGCTACCATTAAGGTGGTACCTGCAAAAGCACCGACAATACTTGGGTCAGTTACCGCAAGTATCGGTGGTGTATCGACAATAACCAAATCATACTCTTTTGAAGCCCACTCCATTAATTCTGCAAAGCGTGGGTGCATTAACAACTCAGATGGGTTGGGCGGCACCTGACCGCGAGTAATCACATCTAAATTAGCTACGGCCGCTGTTTTAGTAAACTGGGAGAATTCCTGTTTACTACTTAACAGATCCGAAAGACCGTTGTCCCATTTAAAACCAAAACTTTGCTGTAGGTAACCTTTACGCATGTCCGCATCAATCAACAGCACCTTTTGGCCTGTTTTTGCTGCAACCGCGGCAAAATTGGTTGAGATAAATGACTTACCGATACCCGGTGCAGGACCTGAAATCATTAGAATGTTATTCTTTGCTTCTAGCATCGCAAAATGCAAACTAGTACGCAGGCCACGTAGTGCCTCGATGGACAGATCGGCAGGGTTAGATTCGGCGAGTAGTGCTTGAGTTCCCTTAGTTTTCTGTTTCTTCAACTTAAAACGATTGGTTAACTCTACTTGTAAATCTGATTTGGGTACGGCTGCATATACAGGAAGGCCAATTTGTTCAATTTGGTCTGGACTTTCAACACCGCGATGGAACGCTGCTTTCACTAAAACCAACGCAACACTTAGCATCCCACCCAGTAGCGTTGCTAACACAACAATCAGCGGCTTCTTAGGTTTTACAGAGTGAGCATACGCTTGAGCGTCATCTAAGATACGAACGTTACCGACCGTACCAGCTTTAATGATACTTAGCTCTTGCACCTTATTTAAAAGCTGAATGTAGATTTGTTGGTTTACTTCAACATCACGTGTCATACGCAAGACTTCGCGTTGTGTTCTCGGTAACTTTTGTACTTGCTTGTTTAGACGCTCTTTCTCGCCAAATAACGTCTTACGCTTATCAAGCAGGGCTTTGTATGCAGGGTGGTCCTTGGTAAATCTTTGGCTTATTTCACTCTCTTTAAACGTCAATTCATTCAACTGTGCTTCAAGCTCAACCATTACCTTCAAGGTTGATTGTGCTTCTAAACCCAAATCGATCGACTCGTTCTTCTGGCGGTAATTATTTAGTACGTCTTCATAACCGGTTAGCTCTGATTTAATGCCCGGAAGATGACTTTCTAAGAAAGATAGGCTCTTCTCTGCTTCCGCTGAATTACGTTTCACGTTTTGTAAAAAGTAAACCTGACTAATATGGTTGAGAATATCAGAAATCTGCTGTTTATTTTCGCCTTCAAAACTTAGCTTCAAAATACCACTTTGCTTACCTTGCTCAGATAGAGACAAAGAAGATTTCAACCATCCTATCGCTTCCAATCGGCTACGTTTGCTAATTGAGAATTCAAAATTGTTATGTGATTCAAAACCTGCCACAAACAAACTATACCCATCATAGCTTGTTAGTTCACCTACTTTACCTTGCAAAATAATACGCTCATCTTCACGTGCCAATTGATAAGTTCCTTGCTCGGCATCGAGAATTTTAATCGTATGTGCGTAGCTATTCGCATAGTTTGGCAAGGTGAAACGGCTAACCACAATATGGTTAATATTGCCGCTTAATCGAGCAAAGCCCTTACCGACAATTGGCACATAGTTCGGAGAGGTCACTGTAGTAAGATTGAATTTATCGACCGTTTCGCCCAAGATCATGCGAGACTTAATGATCTCCACTTCTGTAGTCGCAGATGATTCCTGAGAGAAAAGCTCTCCCATATCACCAACCATCGATGAAATGCCGCCAGAGCTCTTCTCTTCAATTTGAATCAAAGCATCCGCTTTATATATCGGCGTTGAAAGCAGAGCAATCGCAATACCAAACACAGCAAAAGCGAATGTGGTCAGCATAATTAGCCATTTGGCATCTAGCAAGATACCAAGCAGTTTTCCTAAATCTATCTCATCAGAGTTATCTGTTGGTGATTGCTGAGATGGTTGTTTTGTCATCAGATTACTACTTCCTAAATTATTGCTACTTAAGAGACGATATATACGCTATGTGTACTTCTCTTTTATATAATTCTGTTGGAGCTTGGCCACGTTTACGTTTAGAGCACGACATTTAAACACGGTAAAATTGTACCTACAGCTTTTTCGCCCAAGCTTGTGCCGCTTCGTCAATCAGATGATACGCGTGTTCAAACACCTCACGACTTTGACGGTAGGGATCGGGAATATCTTTTTGACCAATCCACTGGCCAAACAACATGGTTTTACCGCGCGCCTCTGGTGAGATTTGAGTGACCGCTTCTAAGTGCCCCTTCTCCATTACCAATATTAAGTCATATTGAGCACAAAGCTGTGGCGTAACTTGTTGAGACTGATGGTTTTCAACATCCACCTCATTTTCTGAGGCAATTGCAATCGCAGTCTTGTCTGCTGGTTTACCGATTAAACGACTTTTTTCAGCTGCAATTCCGGCAGAGGCTACTTCTTTATTAGGCAACAACTTTTGAAGAACACGCTCTCCAGTCGGGGAGCGACAAATGTTACCCACGCAGACCACTAAAATTTTATTAAACATAACTGATTTCTAACTGTAATGGGCTTAATAAGCTACACATATTTATAAACTAAACGAGCTTGTAAACATAAAAACCAGACCACATATGAAATGTGACCTGATGACTACTTTATCTAAACCTAAGGCCAATTACGGATACGTAATGCACCTTCAGTCAAATTATTAATTCCGTTAATGGTTGGTAGTAACTGCCCAACAACACGGTTCCAGCGGCTGATTGGCGCTGCCGTTACATAAACAATATCGTAAGGTTTTAAATCAAACTCTGTACCAATTACCAGTGCTGAGGCATCTTCTATATTAAGTTGGTAAATGTCGGCCATGCGTTCTGATTTATCATCAGAAGTTCGAATCACAAACACCCCCGTTGCGTCAGCTGTAAGTTCATTTATTCCACCAACATTACTGAGGGCTTCAGTCAAGCTCATACCCACTCGATCAATCTTTAATAGTTTCGGCTCTTTTACTTCACCCATCACGAATACTTTCTGCTTGTCATTACGAGGCACGTGAACAATATCACCCGCTTGCAGTAAACGGTTTTGTGTGAGGTCACCTCGCTGCATCAAGCCGTACAAAGACAGGCTTTCTTCAATGCCGTTACGCGTCAATGAAACATTTCGCCAATCAGCATCTTCGGATAAACCGCCAGAACGGTTCACGGCATCCAATAACGTCAATGGGATATTGGTAATCGCTTGCTGCCCTGGTTTAGACACCTCACCTGTAATGTAGGTTTTCTTAGAGCGGAAGGCCGCCACGTTAACATCAACCTGTGGGCTTTCTATGTATTTCGCCAAACGTGCTGCTATGTCAGAACGAATTTCGCGAACGGTTTTTCCTGACACTTCTACTGTTCCAATATATGGATAGAAAATTGCTCCGTCAGCATGAACCCAGTTACCCGCTTCGGTACTACTACGGTAAGAACCCGCTGGAATCGTTAATTCAGGATGATCCCAAATGGTGATATTCAAAATATCACCGACACCCACTTGATATTCATATTTTGCGACATCGATATCAAGCTTAGGGTTGGCTTGTGAAACCGACAGAGTGTTTGTTTGGTAACTCGATACAGATTGAGCCGTCAGTGGATAAAGGTTAACCACATCAGAAATATCAGACTTATGCTGTTGCTCTGAAGGCTGAATCACATTCTTGTTGCCTGTCGAAAGGTGAGAGCCAGGAGTTGCACACCCTGCTAATAATGCAGGAAGGAGCCCTACTAGGAGTCGATTTTTATTAATCTTCATGTTGACCAATTCATAGAAACGAAATGTGGGCGATATCCCAAAAGATACCCGATAAAAAGAGAATTTAGCTATTGTAGCTCTCACACCATGTTATAAGCATTAAAGTAAAAGGGTTAATACCTGATTGACTCACCGCACTTGTACGCAGGCTCAGGTACGCTACCGCCCCTTGATATTCCGCGAAATCACACTGCGTGAGTTAATTTTCCCCTAACAAATAAAATAAAATAAAATAAAAATTAGAACAGGGGTTTTGTAAAGCTTTCCGCAAAAGCACTAACTTTCATATGCTTACCTTACTGCTCGTGCATTATCCATTATTCGTAATTATTATCAACCTCATTAACTGGGTTTAAAGTAAAACTATAGAGCCGAGATCACATAAGATTAAGTATCAAACAAACACCTGACTCCTCGAATATCGAGGGTTAAGGTGTATGCAGTCTCGTCACCCTATAATTCCCCTGTCACTCTATTTATTTCACACTACTTGGCCTTTGGAACCAAGGAGAGCGAGCATCGGTTTGATCGAACAAGTTATACTGCTTGTTCAATACTTGCCCGCCATCACGAGTGATAGGTAACCAGGTAAAGCCTGCGCGACTTGAACTTGGCTTCACAGTGACTAAATCAAACGGAATCGACACATAAAAGCCTTTGGTATAGCTGCCTTCACCGTATTCTTCGGTAGTCATGTCTGTTAGGCTGACAAACGCGCCGGCAATCACACCGCTCTTGAACTGCTTAGAGAAGTCGACCCGAGTACCAATATCACCGGCAAGAAATTTACCGACACCAACTTTGAGTAAAGTATCGTTCAAGAAATCCCATTGTGGGGTGTAGTAACCGGTGATGAAGCCAGTCGTGCCTTTATCGATTACTTTGTACGTTCGGTTGCTATCACCAGGGTTGACTTGGATCTCTTGATCAAACGTGCCAAACCAGCTTTCTGGATCGCGCTGGCTTATTGCTGTCATCTCTGCGCCAATCGCCCAGTTTTGGTTGAATGGACGATAAAGGATTTCGCCACCTACACCCGCGAACATGCTCTCTAGGTAACCGCCGTAGGCTTGGGTGTAGACACCGCTGCCATAGTCTTCAAACCACGTCAGTTGTAAACGGTCTAAACGAACCGGGTCATCAACATAAGATCGGAACAAAGTTCTTACTCTTGGCGTTTGGTCAGTGCCGTCTGATGGGATTTCGTAATTAAACTTGTCGTAGTTATCAATTAAGTTAACGTAAAGAGAGCCCGACAATTCAACATTGTTTAACGCCCAGAAAGAAGCATTGGTGTATAAGCCCAAACTGTACAAGTAGAAGTTTTCAGCCGAACCGAACGATTGAGCTAGGTTTGGTGAAATCGACACATCGAATCGCTCACGCCCATCATGATAGATAACGGATTTCTTGCGTTCTAGTTCGTGAGTGTTTGTTGCGTCACTGGTTTGAGCATTAAGGTAACGATTGTTCGCCGCCGCTTTGAATGCTTGTGCATCTACCGTTGTCTCGGTGAGTTCCGCCGATTTATCGTTTTCGATAATTTTATAGGTATCGATGTAACTCGGTACCGCATTTGCGATAACGGTCGCACCGCGTTCAAGGGCGATATCTCTGTCTCGGTATTTAACCTGAGTACCCTTTACCACAATACTATTATCGTCGACCAAGATTTGCGCTTGTTCATAGCCTGCGACGGTTTCAAGCTCTTTAGCAAGGGCCGCCATATCAATATCGTCAACCGTCTCGACACCACTTGGGCGCAATTCTGCTGTTTCGGTATCTCGCCACACCGAATACATTTCATTGAAGTTGGTAGAGAGGTCGAAACCAAGGGTTAAAGTATCACCTCGCTCATAGCTCACTTTCGCTGAGCCCCAATCAGTGAAACGGTAGACTGCGCCCACGTTCCATGGTGTGTGTTGTGTCATGTCGACACCACCACGTACTACTGGGAAGTCTTGAGAATAATCATTGCCATCGTATTCAAGCTTCAAGGTCAGAGGCTTATAAGGGGTTTGATATTCAAAACCACCATAAATCGCCGCATCGCCTTTAAACCAACGTTCAAAATCGACACTGCCACCATTACCTTTAGTGTCTGATGGACGTTCACAATATTTGTCACTGGCTTTGCACAATGGGTTAGTGAAGTTACCACTGGTGCCCATGTATCCCCAAGCCATGCCCAAGGTAAAATCAACAGGGCCAAAGCGTTTGGTGGCCGCAACAAATTCGCCATCAAATAAACCGGTACCACCAAAATCACGCATCCCGACCGATACTTCCGGCAAGTAGTACCCTTCTTCGATTAAACGCAGTTTAAAGTCGATGCCTTTATCGGTGTATTTAGTACAACCACTGAATGAGTTTTGAGAGCAATCTTGGTCCGCGCCTCCGCTATAGAGCAGATCTTGTACTTGTGTGTAACGAATGGTGGTTTCAAGCCAAGGCATCACCTGTAGGCTGACGTTATAAAAATGGTATTCATTGTTAAACGAGGCGCTAAAGTTAAACTCGCCTTCTGGTGCCATTCGGCCTGTCGGCATTTGCATTAAGCCAACACCACCAAAGTTCATTTGCGACGTTCTGTATTCTATGTCGTCGAATGATGATTTTTCTGCTCGAATCGAAGCGGAATCAATGGTTGTCTCTGCTCTCGTCGAAACGCTACTGGTCATTAACAAAGCGCAGGTAACCGATGTGCACACCGCCGATAGAGGGAATAATTTCTGTTTCAGCATTACAGGCCAACCTTATGACGTAGCAAATCGACAATATCTTGGTTCAACGTTGAGTATTCCGATGGCAAAGAGTAAAACGCCATAAATACGACAGCACCTGGCGCTAAATAAACCGGCTGTTCGTTCCAGTACGCATATTGAATGGTTTGCACCATGCCATCTGGCTGAATAACATACGCCACGCTTTTATCTGCTGACTCACCAATAAAATCACTCGGTAACGCATAGAGGTAATCGTTCAGCGTTCCATGTTCAATCAAATTCAATCTTACAGAATCTTTCATTACACCCATCACCTGAATGGACGTTGATCGTTGCGGTAAGTACAGGGAAAATACTTGAGTTTGACTGTTCGGCGCTTTTGTTATGGCAGCAGATGACTTGTTAGTATTAGAACTTGAAACAAGCAACGGGTTCTTATCTGATTGAGATATAACGGCATTGAGATCGAACTCAATAAAAACTCGATTGAGATATTGGAAAGAAGCTAATTGTTGCTTTACCAGTTTTGCTTCTGGCTCTTCTACTGCCAAAGCTTCAAGCTGGTTAAATACATTGCGCTTTTGGGCTTCGATAGCTTCAGTATTGGCTTTATCAAACAGTTGAGCCGAAAGGGGAAAGTAACCAATACTGCCGTTAGCATTTTCGTTAGAGCTAGCGTTCGCGTCGTCTAACACCTGAAGTAGTCGAACGTCAGCTTTATACTCAAGCGTTACACCTTGCAGGGGAAGCTCAACCGTTGTCTTAACCGAAGGCGTAACAACGTTAGATGCCGCAGAAGCGTAGCTAACAGTGCACAGAGAGAACAGCGCGCTCAAAGCTAACAAGTTTCTCATCATTAACAGAGCTCTCACTACTGGCAACCGACGTCCCGTCATTTTTGATGCGTGACCAATATAATTCATCATTCTAGTTCATTACCCTGTTCGTTAATTGCTTTGATAATGCTTAAGGACGGTTAACTCAAGCCTTGTCATATCAGGGCCTAAATACTGTATGGTTTTGACCACTTTGCCTTTGCTGTCGACCCAATACTCGTTGGTGATCTCTTGCTCTAACATTGGGAAGTTAATTTTTTCTTGGAACTTCTTGGTACTGATAGACACCAACGGTGTTTCGACCGTTTCATTCCCCGCATACGTTCGGGTGATATTTGCTTTATAGCCGAATCGATAGTTAGGTTGCCAGTCGTACACCGCTTGCCACTTTTGAGCGCCGGGGTTAGCTGACAAATCAAACACAGAAGAAGAATCTGGCGACGAGCTGTTTGCAGACGAGAATGCACTCAACGGTTGGAATACTAAACCAGAAAGGTTTTCGTAAGGAAGCAATAGCGTTTGTACAATACGTCCATTTTCAGTAACGATCATCGCTTTGTCAGAAGACATCCACTTTAACTGTTCTGCACCCGTTTGTGGGTTTTCACCGACGTAGGCCAAAACCATGAAAATTTTGCCTTGGTCATTCACTTCCGCATAAATACTGGAATAAGGTAATGTTTGAATGTATTCCTTTGATAGCTCAACATCAGAGCTTCCAAAAAAGGCTTCATCAAAAGTGGAGTTAACGTCTTGAAACTGCTGAGAACAACCCGCAAGAAAAAGACCAAGAGATATGATTAGAGGTTTAAGCATGGCGAATTCTGCTTCCTAGCAATCTGGTTGCTGCTGTCCAATATGGAAAATTAATCAATTAGATATAAAAAAACCACTTTATGCTTTCACATAAAATGGTTTTAAACACCTACTCAAAAATTATCGAGTAGTTGTTGTAGTTGTCGCACCGCTTTCGTTAGAAGCAACCGCTACTGCTGCTGCTGCCGCTACTGCTGCTGTCGCTACTGCAACTGTTGTTGCTGTGCCTGCTGCAACTGCAGATGCACCAGCACCAGCTGCCGCACCACTAGTACCAGCACCAGCGCCCGCTGCTGCAGTTTCTGTTGCTGCAAAAGCACCACCTGAGAAGCTAACTGCTAATGCAGCTGCTAGAGCCATCTTTTTCATAATGATTTCCAATAATATAAACGTTTATAATAGAGACTAATTACATAGACCCTACCAGTCACTCAGCTTAAGTAACTGTTTGTACATCATAATTAATAACTTCAATCAAGTAAATGGATAAATCATAAGCAATAAGTATACATCCCCCCTTAATACATCAACTCACATACAACAATATGCTTCCTCTGTATTCTCCCCCCCTTTATAGCTATACTCCTACCCTATAATTTTTCGCCCAATAACGAATAAGAGTTCAAAATATGCAAGAGTTAGTTCCATTTGTTCAAGAAAATATGATTTTAGCCATCGTATGGATCGGCTTGGTTGTTGCCATCATTGCGAACGTTATCAAGACATCAAACGCAGCTTACAAAGAGATCACGGCAGCGCAAACCACACACATGATTAACCGTGAAAACGGTGTTGTGGTTGATATTCGTACTAAAGATGAGTTCAAAAAGGGCCATATTACTGACGCAGTTCACATTTTGCCGTCAGATATCAAAGCAAATAGCTTTGGTAGCCTTGAAAGCCACAAAGCAGACCCAATCATCGTAGTATGTAAGACAGGTCAAACAGCTCAAGAAAGCGCTAACCTACTGGTTAAAGCTGGTTTCGAAAACGTAAGCGTGCTGAAAAGCGGCTTAGTGGCTTGGAGCGAAGCTAACCTACCTTTGGTGAAAGGTAAAAAGTAGTTAAAGGTAAGCTGACCTAACTAAACGAATATGACTTTAAGGCTTTGTTCAACAGAGATGGCGAACGAAACCTAATTATAAATTTTTAAGGACAAGAAAATGGCTGAAGCAGCACAACAAGACGCACAACAGAACTTCGCAATCCAACGTATCTTCCTAAAAGACGTATCTTTCGAAGCGCCAAACTCTCCAGACATGTTTCAAAAAGAGTGGAACCCAGATGTAAAACTGGACCTAGACACACAAAGTCGTGAACTTGGCGAAGGCGTGTACGAAGTAATCCTACGTCTAACTGTTACGGTTAAAAACGCAGAAGACACTGCATTCCTTTGTGAAGTTCAACAAGGCGGCATCTTCTCTGCAAGCGAAATGGAAGCTGGCCAACTAGCTCATTGCCTAGGTGCATTCTGCCCGAACATCCTGTTCCCATACGCCCGTGAAACAATTTCTAGCCTAGTGGTTAAAGGTACGTTCCCACAACTGAACCTAGCACCAGTTAACTTTGATGCTTTGTTCATGAACTACCTACAAAACCAAGCTCAACAAGCTGAAGGCGAGCAGGCTTAAGTCTCAAAGTAGAACTTAACTCCAACGATTCAAGCGCTAGTTAGCTTTTAAATGCACATCGCAACTTCTGCGATGTGCATTTTTTCTTTACACTGTATTAAAATTGAAAGCTCCTCTGATTTTAGTGGATAGCTTTTCCAAGACTCTTCGATTTCCCTCATTATTTTTAGGTGGAAGCATGACAGAAACAACTCACCCGACAATCTCAACAAACGCTTACGGCAAAGAGATCGCCATGGCAGTAATTGGCGCAGGTTCTTACGGAACATCTCTAGCTATCTCTCTAGCGCGTAACGGTGCAAACGTTGTTCTGTGGGGGCATGACCCTGTTCACATGGCTCGTCTCGAATCTGAGCGCGCAAATAATGAATTTCTACCAAATATCGACTTCCCAGAAAGCCTAATCATCGAGTCAGACCTTGAGAAGGCAGTAACAGCAAGTCGTGATCTTCTTGTTGTCGTCCCTAGCCACGTATTTGGTATCGTTTTAAATAGCCTTAAGCCTCACTTAACAGATTGTTCTCGTATCTGCTGGGCTACTAAAGGTTTAGAGCCGGAAACTGGTCGCCTACTAAAGGATGTCGTTCACGATGTGCTTGGTGATGGGTACTCGTTAGCAGTTCTGTCAGGACCTACCTTCGCCAAAGAGCTAGCGATGGGTATGCCAACGGCAATCTCTGTGGCTTCCCCTGATGCAGAATTCCTTGAACAACTTCAAGAAAAAATTCACTGTGGCAAAACGTTCCGTGTGTACGCAAATTCAGATTTTATTGGCATGCAACTTGGTGGTGCAGTGAAAAATGTCATCGCCATTGGTGCTGGCATGTCAGATGGTATTGGTTTTGGTGCCAATGCACGTACTGCACTTATCACTCGCGGTCTAGCTGAGATGAGTCGACTAGGCGCAGCTCTTGGTGCGCAACCAGAAACCTTCATGGGCATGGCTGGATTGGGTGACCTAGTGCTAACCTGTACTGATAACCAATCACGTAACCGTCGCTTTGGTTTGGCACTTGGCGCAGGTAAAGATGTAGATACAGCACAAGAAGAAATTGGCCAAGTAGTGGAAGGTTATCGCAACACCAAAGAAGTTTGGTTACTATCAGAACGTATGGGCGTTGAAATGCCCATTGTTGAACAGATTTATCAAGTGTTGTATCAAGGGAAAGATGCACACCTAGCAGCACAAGATCTGCTTGCTAGAGACAAAAAGTCAGAAAGATAGTAAGAGCAGATACGAAATTAGAGTAAGCGAGATACGAAGAGAGTTAGAGGTACGGGGAATCAAGATGCGAATAGCATAAAGTAAATGACCCGAACAAAGCTCTCCAACTCGCTCGTTCCTCACTCTTGAAGATGACGTTAATATAATGCTCGTCATATTGAAGAATGAAGTATCTGGAATCTCATTTACGCTAATTGGCTTTTCTAAGCTCTTCGTATCTATCATCTCGCTACGCGTATCTGATTTAAAAGAATGGATGGAAAAATGAAACACTGTGAACAGCAAAAAGTTTGGCAATGCATAGTGAAGGAAGCTCGACAGCAGTCTGAGCAAGAACCTATGCTTGCGAGTTTTTATCATGCCACGATCATCAACCATGAAAGTTTAGGCGCAGCCCTTAGCTACATCCTAGCAAACAAGCTAAAGACGGCTTCAATGCCAGCAATGGCAGTACGTGAAGTGGTTGAGCAAGCATTTAAGCAAGATCAATCGATTATTGATGCGGCAGCTTGTGATATTTGCGCGACGGTAAATCGAGATCCTGCGGTCGAGATGTACTCGATGCCTCTGCTGTACCTTAAAGGCTACCATGCACTTCAAGGTTATCGAGTAGCGAATTGGCTATGGAAACAAGGCCGCATTGCTCTTGCCACTTACCTACAAAACCAAATTTCAGTTGCTTGCCAAGTTGATATTCACCCAGCGGCTCGTATCGGTAAAGCTATCATGCTCGACCACGCCACTGGTATCGTGATTGGTGAAACTGCTGTCGTCGAAAATGATGTATCGATCCTTCAAGACGTTACCCTTGGTGGTACCGGTAAAGAAGGTGGCGACCGTCACCCCAAAATCCGCGAAGGCGTAATGATTGGGGCCGGTGCTAAAATACTCGGCAACATTGAAGTAGGTGAAGGCGCGAAGATTGGTTCATGCTCTGTTGTACTACAGGCCGTACCACCTCATACAACAGTCGCAGGCGTTCCTGCAAAAATTGTCGGAAAACCGAAAACAGATAAACCATCTTTAGATATGGACCAAGGCTTCAATGGTCGCTCGCAAAATTTCATTCATGGTGATGGAATATAAGGGCTGATTCTAGGTTCGATGAAACGAGATACGAAAGACTTAAGAGCAGATGCTGAAAACTAATAAGAGCAACATGACGATAATGATGAAACCAGTCCAAGTAATTAGCACTGTTCTTTTGATATCTGCCAGTCTTTGCGCTGTTCTTTTTTCTGCATCGCCACTTGCCGCATCGAAAGGGGAGCTGAAAGGTGTGTCGAGTGAGATATCTCGTCAACAAAAAACACTATCCTCACAACAGAAGAAGCTCGACAATTTACAAGCAAACCTCAAGCAACAAGAGCTCTCTATCTCCTTGCTTGAAAAAGCCATTAAAACAAGTAAAAAACAACTCAATACCGCCAATGCTAATGTTGCTAGCTTAGATAATAAGATTAAAGCGCTTACAGCACAGAAAAAAGCCCATACCGACAAGTTAGAGCAGCTGATTCAGACTTACTACATGACCAGCAGAGCCAAAGCCTCTTCTCACATCTTAAATACTGGCGTTGAAGAGGACCGCATTAGTCACTATTACCAACACCTCGCCAAAGCGCGATCTGCAACAATCAAAACGATCGAACAAACTCAACTTGAATTAGAAGAAAGCCATAAGCAACGCCAACTTGAGCAAGAACAAATAGCAACGCTGTTAAATCAACAGGTAGAAAAGCGCAACAAACTATCGCAGACCCAAACACAGCGTAAAAAGACCGTCGGCAGTATTAAGAAAAACATCTCTGGCGACAAAAATTACTTAGCCGAACTTCAACGTAATGAAACTCGCCTAAAATCCGAAATAGCGAAAGCAGAAAAAGCCGCACGAGAGAGACGCAATGCTGTCCCTATGGATGGCTTAGCCAAACGTAAAGGTAAACTGCCTTGGCCAATCAAAGATAAAGTTCTGCATAACTACGGCTCACGCCAAACTGGCCAAGTAAATTGGAAAGGCATGGTGATCAAAGCGAAATACGGTCAGCAGGTAAAATCTGTTTACTCAGGAACCGTCGTATTCGCCGAATATTTGCGTGGTTATGGTTTAGTGGTACTACTGGACCACGGTAAAGGCGACATGACACTCTATGGCTTTAACCAAGCGCTTTTAAAGAAAGAAGGTGACAAGGTGAAAGCAGGTGAGGCTATTGCGCTTGCAGGTGACACTGGCGGACAAACCCGACCATCGCTGTACTTTGAAATTCGTAGAAACAGCCAAGCTCAAAACCCGAAAAGATGGTTGGTTAGATAAAAATAGATTCAGTATTCGAGTAACCTAGATGTATGAGGTGAAGAGTGGGCTCTAAGAAAAGAAACATATACCACCTCAGCCCGGGAACCATCACTTATAAAACTTCGTCATTCCAGAATTGAGGGACGAAATATCTGGAATCTCGCTTGAGATTGCTACCCTCGAGGATAAAGAGAGACTCCCTATCACGCTCGTTCCTCGCTGTAGGGAATGACGTCACGATTTATATCCCACCACTCGAATCTGCGCTTTTCCGCTCTCGTTACCCGAATCCGACTTACCGCTTACCCACATCTTCGCTTTTATTTGCTGTTCAGCGCTCTTACACCATCTTCTAACAATGTCAGTTGCTCAAAGCCTTGAGTCGTTGCAATCGGTTTAACGGTTGCGATCATCTGCAGCATTCCTTGGTGAACAACTTGCTCCGTAATTTGAGATTTTGGAGACATCGCCGACTGATACGCCAACCAACCCGATGCGATCAAGTGGATAGATGTGACCATCGACTTCATTTCTGTATCTGTTGCTTTTAGCAAGTTCAACTCAACAAAAGCTCTCATAATATCCACAAGATTCGTTTGCAGCTTTTCTTGAACGGCCATGTAATCAAGATGCAGTTTTTCATCACGAGACAATATTTCAGGCAGGTTCGCATAGAAGAATCGGTACTTCCACATCAATGTGAAGATTGAATCTAAGTAGCTTTTTAGTAGCGTCAGACTTTCTTGCTGCCCTTGAATCGGAGTAAACCTTTCAAGTAACTCTGTCGAGTAGAGAGTAAAGATATCACGTACAATTTCTTGTTTGTTGCGGAAGTGGTAGTAGAGGTTACCTGGGCTGATTTCGATGTGCTCAGCAATATGATTGGTCGTAATACTACGCTCGCCGTGCTCATTAAAAAGCTCTAGAGCTGCGTAAACAATCTTGTCACGTGTTTTCATTAGTAATTAGATCCCTATCCGTTTAGTGGTTCAGTATATCGCCACTAAACAGATAGATCGACCTGTTCACATCTGGTCGAATTAGCTCTGATGAAAATGGATAGAATATCTCAATTAACATCACCACATTACACTAGAATTAAAGAATTATTCCGCTAGCTCGCTTCGTTTGTTCCTTGCTATACTCGTGTGAGTTTGTATTCAAAAAAGTAGGAAGAAATATGATTATCGTAACTGGTGGTGCAGGCATGATTGGCAGCAATATTGTTAAGGCACTCAATGAAGCAGGCCACAACGATATTCTAGTTGTCGACAACTTAAAAGATGGCAAAAAATTTAAGAACCTGGTTGACCTAGATATCACCGATTACATGGATCGTGATGACTTTCTAACTCAAGTTATGGCTGGTGATGATTTCGGTCATATTGAAGCAATTTTCCATGAAGGTGCATGTTCTGCGACCACAGAGTGGGATGGCAAATACATGATGCTCAACAACTACGAATACTCGAAAGAGTTGCTGCATTACTGTATCGAGCGCGAGATTCCGTTCTTGTATGCTTCTTCTGCTGCCACTTATGGTGAAACCGATACCTTTATTGAAGAGCCGCAGTACGAAGGCGCGCTAAACGTATACGGCTATTCAAAACAGCAATTTGATAACTATGTGCGTCGCTTAACTGCAGATGCAACCGCACACAACGAAACGCTTTCTCAAATCACTGGGTTTCGATACTTCAATGTCTACGGTCCACGTGAACAGCACAAAGGCAGTATGGCTTCTGTCGCTTTCCACCTAAACAATCAAATGAACGCTGGTGAAAACCCGAAATTATTCGCAGGAAGCGAAACCTTCAAGCGTGATTTTGTGTATGTTGGTGATGTTGCGGCCGTAAACCTGTGGTTCTTAAAAAATGGCGTATCAGGTATCTTCAACCTAGGTACAGGTAATGCCGAATCATTTGAAGAAGTCGCAAAAGCGGTGATTAAACATCACGGTAAGGGAGAGATTGAAACTATCCCATTCCCTGAGCATTTGAAAGGTGCTTACCAAGAGTTTACTCAAGCTGATTTAACTAAGTTGCGTAATGCCGGTTGCGATGTTCAATTTAAATCGGTTGCTGAAGGCGTCAGCGAGTACATGCAGTCAGTTAATCGCTAGATTACACTCTCCCGAAAACAAGCTAACGGTATACTGTTAGCTTGTTCAATATATATCGCCAGTTAAAGGTTTACAGTGACAACTCAACGCGACGACTACGATCCTAAAGCATACAACCCCAAATTCATCAGTGCGTTTTTATCACCAAAACACTGGGGAACTTGGCTCGGGCTATGCCTATGTCTACCCATTTCTTTGCTGCCAAACTCGATTCGAGTAGCCATAGCAAAATTCGTGGCGACAAAAATGGCGAAGAAGCAACGTGGCTCAGTACAAAAGGCACGTATAAACCTCGCGCTTTGTTTTCCAGAAAAGTCTGTTCAAGAGCGTGAAACCATTCTAACCAATTGCCTAACAACTGCTGGCGCCTTTTTACTTGGTTTTCCTGCCATATCATTACGCAGTAAACGCTGGCTTGAAAGACACTCAGAAATCATTGGATTAGAACACTTACAGCAGCTACAGCAAGACAATCAAAGTGCTATTTTGCTCGTACCTCACTCTTGGTGCATCGACATTCCGGCTATCCTTTTAGCTTCAAGAGGCTTACCCGTTTCTGCGATGGCAAATAGCCAGAAAAACCCTCTGACCGATTGGCTCATGCACAAGCAAAGAGTTCAGTATGGCGGACGAGTTTATGACCGCAGTGGCGGCATTAAGCCTTTTATCAAATCAGTCAAAGATGGCTACTTGGGATATTACCTGCCAGATCAAGACCATGGCCCAGAGCAAAGTGTATTTTCAGACTTCTTTGCGACTGAAAAAGCAACCTTGCCTGGACTTGGAAAACTAGCAAAAGTAAGCCGAGCGAAGATCGTTCCAACCTTTGCCAGCTATAATATTGAGACGGGTAAATACGAAATTGAAATCAAAGCACCCATTGAGTTATCCGGCGATGAACATCAAGACGCTAGGGCAATGAATGAAGTCGTTGAAGGTTTTGTTAATCCGAAACCTGAGCAGTACATGTGGATTTTAAAGTTGTTAAAAACACGTAGGAACGGACAAGACCCATATGTGGGTTATTAATCCACATATGGGCATATAATTTCGATTGATTAATTAGAAAACTCTAGCTAATCAATCGAGTGAAATCTTTGATGTTAATGAAGGCCCCTTGATGCTCTTTGATCTTTTCAAGTGGCCATTCCCACCACTGTTCCATTAAAAGAGCTTTCCTTTCCTGTTCAGTAAAGCGCTTCCTAATCTCTTTCGCAGGAACACCGCCCACAATACTGAATGCATCTACATCTTTGGTCACAATAGAACCAGTTGCAATAACAGCACCATGCCCGATAGTTACTCCGGGGAATATTTTTACTCCTTCACCTATCCAGACATCCGATCCAACAACGACTTGATAATGCTCTTCAACATATCTAGTCCGCGGATAAATAGTGCCTTTGTTAAAATCCAATCCTTGTTTTTGCATCAATCGGTGTTCTGAACGATGAAAACAGGGGTGAGTCGACACATAACCATTGACCGGATGATTATTTAGAACAATTTTAACATTATTAGCAATCGAGCAAAATCGGCCGACCTTGACATTATTCATATCACAACGAGTATCAATATAAGTGCCAAACCCAATATATGAGGCATTCACATCACAGTCATTTGCTATGGAGTTGCAGCCTTCAAATTGAGTATCTGTAAAGTTTGATTTCCGAGAAAGGAAGTTCCTATGCTTTTTTTGGTCACGAATGAATATTAGTTTCTTTATCTTACGTATTATTTTTTTCATAATGAGTCTATTCACCATTACCAGATAGTAGCTTGTGATAAAAGCTATCAACAGTGTAATCTTCAAGCTTAATAAAAACTGATTCATCAAAGTCACTAGAAATAAAGCTT
Organism: Vibrio sp. 10N.247.310.17; assembly: GCF_041466605.1. Classification (NCBI taxonomy): domain Bacteria; kingdom Pseudomonadati; phylum Pseudomonadota; class Gammaproteobacteria; order Vibrionales; family Vibrionaceae; genus Vibrio; species Vibrio sp. 10N.247.310.17. Next base: position 40,515 of record NZ_JBFSTC010000021.1, read on the forward strand.
TCAATATTACTAGCGAGTTCATTTAGAGAGTCAAATATAAGAAAGTTATCTTTTGAGTATAAAGGGTGCTTATAAAGAATCGCATGATTAGTGATGATTTTTTTTCTAGCGTATAACGCTTCTTTCACTCTCATAGTATCAGACGTCTGTCCATCAAGAACAATTTCCAATACGCATTTGGTATTGAGCATCACGGTTAGGTATTCAACATAGGAATAAGACGGTTTTTTGTCAAAAACAATAAAATTGCACTTAAAACCATCTAATGCACCTTTTATTTTCTGAACCTTTTCTTTCCTTCCTTTATCCACGCCGACAAAAGAAACATCGAAATCAGATGATTTTTCTATCTCATCGATGATTTTCAGTTGAGGCATAGGTAGGTAAATATGCTTAAAGTCATACTTTGCTGCATCACCTTCATCAAAAGTATACGTTTCGAAATCTTTTAGGTGATGGTTCAGACTTCCATCTGTGACGTTTCTAAAAACAATCACTTTTCTCCCATCAACCTTTGATATCGACTTAATGTCCCTCAAAGAATCGGTGGTGAATATGACATCGAAGCCATTTAGTGCCTTTATTTTTCGTCTTATGATCGCTCCATAAGCCTCATGATAGTGTTTTTTACTATAGAAAAATAAAAAGGAAACCAATTTAACTAGCCACTTACTTAGGAAAATATGATGCTTTTCATAATCAGACGATAGGACGTCAATTTCTAGTTTTTCATACTGTTGCTTATAGCCTACAAAAACCAGTTTCGGTTTCAATTTATCGTTCATAAGGCAACCTTTTAAAAGACTCGACAATACTTCCTAATGCACTATTGGCTTTATTACCTTCAACTACCTTCTCGTAATAACTAACATACTCTGTAGCCATGACATTGGCATTGAATTGATCTCTCGCGTATTCATTACAACGAGCTGAATCATAGGTGTCAGAATTTAAGACCCCTTCTACGAGCTCTTGTTCACAGCTCGATAAAAGACCTACCTCACTAGAAACTAATTCCGGCAGTGAGCCATAGGGTGTACCAAAAACTGGACAACCAAAATACAAACTCTCTGTAATCGCTAAGCCAAACGGTTCATGCCAAGTCACGGGGAAAATCAGACCTTTTGACTGAGTCATGATCTGAGATTTCGTTGTATCGTCCACCATCCCTAAAAAACGAACATGACGATCTAGCGTTAACCTGAAACCCATTTTTAGGTTCAAGCGATGCCCGCCCAAGACATCAAGCTGCTGGCCAGCTTTCTTGGTAATATCAATGGCACCTTGAACATTTTTAACTCGCCACGCCGCTTTCCCAAGAAAATGGAAACGTTCTCGTTTCAAGTTAAAGTTAGGCTTTTGGTAGTTATCCCAATTCAAGCCATTGTAAACATAAGCTTGTGCACCATGATTTTTTGCATGCTGAGATGAAACAAAGACGGTATTAGGGTCAATAGGGCCGTCTGAATTACCATGCTGCGTTAAAATGTAGGGATAAGAGATAGGCTCTAGATCAGAGTGGAAATGTACAACATCAATATCATTTGGAAGCTGACTTTGCAGTGGTACATTCGGTTGATACTCGATGACTCTCGCCCAATCACACTTTGTGCCTTTGCCAGCGAGCAGCGTCACTCGGTGCCCGGCAAGATGCAAAGCATAAACTAAGTCCCAAATGACTCGTTCGGTTCCACCATAATTCACCACAGGTAACGTGGCTCTTGTATACATTAAAATATTCATAATCACTTAATTTTTAAAAGCTTTTACTTTAGCGACAACAGCTTGATGAACACACCCTGGAACAAATTGCTCTATTTCTCCACCATGAATAGCGACTTCACGAACCAATGTTGATGATAAAAAAGCAAACTCTTCTGAAGGTGTCAAAAACAGGCTCTCTAGTTCTGGTTTTAATCGACGATACATTGTCGTCAAACCAAACTCATACTCAAAGTCCATTGTTGTTCTTAAGCCACGCACCAAAATTGAGGCATTTTGCTCGGTCGCAAAATCAACCAACAAGCCGCTAAAACCCTCGACGGAGACATTAGGTAATTCATGGCAAGTTTCTCGCAATAAGGCCACACGCTCATCTAAGCTAAATAAGGTGGCTTTACTTGGGCTCTCTGCGACACCAATGACAAGCTTTTCAAACATACATGCAGCACGTTTAATTAAGTCATAGTGGCCGTTAGTCACTGGATCAAAAGTACCTGGGTATATTGCTATTTTCATGACATTCCTTTATTCACTGGATGTTTTCTTGTTTTTCAATCGGCCTAATACACGGTCTAGCTGCTCAATCACCGATTCTGTTGAAATAAGAGCCATAAGATCTTTTCCTTTTACTCGGGTTCCCCATGGAAGCTCGTCAACCGCTTTACCGTGTTGCTCTTCAGCAATCTGTTCATAGACAGAAACCACACTGTCTAAACTATGATAAGGCCCTGTTCGCATTGGGTTACTGTGCGCATACAAACCAATCACGGGGACACCTTGAGTCGTCGCAATGTGTGCAGGCCCTGAATCAGGAGCGATCACAACACTGGATTTACCAATCACTGCGGTAAGCTGCTTTAACGAGGTTGAGCCTACTAAGTTAATACAAGGTGATGTCATGTGCTGAGAGATATTGTCGGTTAAATTGCGCTCTCTATCCGTTGGAGCACCACAAAAAACCACTTTAAAGCCTAACTGATAAGCGTGATCGGCGACAGCGGCATAGCGCTCAACTAACCAGTTTCTCTCATCTTTACTCGCGGCAGGGCTAATAACAATATACGGCTCATGCGCAAGCTCCATCGATAGTCTTTGATCTTCATCAGACAAAGCAAGATCCCATGTCGGCACCTGTTTGGAACACCCCAAAAAGTAAGCAAATTCAGAGAAATTATCTAACACATGAGATGCGTCCGTTTTTGGTAGCTTGCGGTTGGTAAAGAGCCACTGCCCCTCTTTGGCACGTGTCCAACTAAAACCAAGTTTTACTTTTGCCTTTACTCCGATCGTTAACAGGCTGGCTCTTAATGCAACTTGCATATGCAGTAAATAATCAAACCGAGTTGGACGTAGGGATCCCCATACTTCTTTCATTCCTTTTAGGCCGCGTTTTTTATCAAACACTACAACTTGAATTCCAGGTATATCACCAAGTAATTGAGCTTCGATTTTTCCCATCACCCACGTGATCTGACATTCTGGATAGGTAGCTTGAATAAGTTGCACCACAGAAAGGGCATGACAAACGTCACCAATGGCAGATAAACGCAGAATACAAATAGATTTTGGAGCAGAAAGAGCGTTATTCATTGATCGATTCCAATGGCATCATTTCTAGAACAGCAGAAACAACGTTATCTGGCTTGATATCTTGAAGGCATGGCGAATATACATCATCGCTAATCTGACATCTGTTTTTATAGCAAGGGACGCAGTTACGTTCAGATTGCACAAGTCTAATATTGGCGACTCTTTGGGAGCTAACACCATTGCTGTATAAATTGTTCGTTACATCAATTGGCTCTTCATATGGCCAAGGTGACCACATGCTTGCTGGCGCCACGCTAATAATAGATACAATTGGGATAGAGTAACCTGATGCGAGGTGACCCGGGCCACTATCAGGTCCAAGAAAACCATCACTGTGTTTTATTAATACCGAAGTTTGAGCTAATGATAATTCCCCCAAAACACTGACCAGTTGATTCGATTCAGGAACTTGGCTAATGATTTGTTCAACAATGGTCTCGTCTCGTTCTAATTTAGCGCCAGATAAGACAATATTATAACCTGAAGATATCAGACGATTGATGACTTCAACCCAATACGAGACTGGCCACTGCTTAATTTCGTTGGAGGATGGCGCATGCACAACAATGTAGTTTGATGGCAATCTCTTTTGAACCGCTGAAGGTAATAACTCTTCGGGAGATACAAGCCGTGCAATACAATTAACATCTATGGTATCCAGCATACGAGCAACGCGACTCATTTTATGCTCAAAGCGATGTTGTTCTTTAATGTAATGAGTATAAATTAACTTTTTAACCCAGGCGCCAGAAAGCGATTCATCAATTGCACCAAGTCTTTTCTTGCCAAAGATAAAACTATAGATAGCGGTTCTATCATTAAGCATTTCATTGACGACTAAATCATATCGACCATGCGTTTTTAAAATTCGGTAATAGTCCTTAACGGATGCTCTTGGCGGAATTTCAACTAAAGAGTCAACGTCTGGATTGGTACCAAAAACCATCTCCCCTCTAGCATTCACTAAAACATCTATTGTGGCGGTCGGAAACGCTTTTCTCAGACTATGGGTAAAAGCAGAGATCAACAAACTATCACCAATGCAATGAGTGGCAACAACTAATATTTTTTGGTAACTACATGAATCGTTCATTAATCTGTTCGGCGTTTGATATACTGTTCTACCAAGTATGCCATAAACTCCCCAATACGAGACAGTGATTCATGTTTACAACAAAGCAAATCCATAAAACAACGTACTGGTATAACCCTAAATTACTCACCGAAGACGTTGAATTGGCTTTTTCTGTAGATTATTGGAAGGCGAATCAAGCAATACTGGGGCACGCTCAAGGTAGAGGAACAACATGGTTTGTTAAGGGAGAAAAAAGCGATTTCGCTCTTCGACATTATCACCGCGGCGGCTTGTTTGGAAAGCTAATTAGAGACAGCTATTTATTTACTGGATTAGAGAGCTCACGAGCATACCAAGAGTTAATGTTACTTGAGCTTCTAGCTAAACATAACGTTAATGTCCCAAGCCCAGTTGCTGCAAAGGTATCGAGAGAAGGGATCGTTTACAAAGCCGATATTTTAATTGAAAAGATTTCCGACGCCGAAGACTTAGTAAAGATATTGTCGAACAAAAAACTATCCGATACCCATTTCAACGATATTGGCCATCAAATTCGAAAAATGCACGATGCAGGGGTCAATCATACCGACCTCAATATCCATAACATTCTCGTAGATAAAGCAGGTAAGGTTTGGATTATCGATTTTGATAAATGCTTAACGCAGACAGGCAGCAACTGGAAAAAGAGTAATCTAAAGCGACTCGAGCGCTCATTCGAAAAAGAAGTTCGATTAGGAAGGATTGATGCTCAGCACTTTGATTTTTCACAAATTGAACAAGGGTACAAAGTGAGTACCCTTGAGAGTCTATGATTTATTCTTCTTTCAAACCAAATAACTTACGAAGTTTCTTTTTCTTTTTATAGATATGCCCTCGAATCACTTCAGCAAGAGGGCGCTTGAAGGACACTTCTTTAGCTAAGCGTATTTGCTCTTCAAATGGTTTATCTCCATGTGCTTCAAAGAACCGTTCCAACACCGTTCTCGCCCAGTCTTTTCGTCCACTCGTTGAATAATGATTGAGCCAAGCTTTCGCTGGTTCAATATTCACCTGTGTAGAGAGCGCTTCAGATAACGCAAACTGCTCTAAAGTGTGTGCCTCACACCCTTCTTGACGTAACGCTTGAATCAACACATCGGCATAATCAAAAGCCGATGAGTGTTTTCCGGTGATACCAATGACTGCCGACGCCCACATAACAGAGTCTGGATTGGTGCGGTAAACACTGCCATCCATAAGTTTTATATCTCTATCTCTGATATGTGCATACTCATTGGTGCTTGGCAAAGTATTGATGTTCACTTCTGAGCAAAACAGTAACGCGTTTTTATCCGATATAGAGTCGAAGTAAACATTTGTTGGCACGTTAAAGTACGTATCTGTATCTAGAAAAAGCAGTTTATCTTCAGGACTCAACTCTAAATTATCACAAAGATATTTTAAGCCGCGGTTCTTAATTCTAAAGTGATAAGTATTGTCTAGACTCCATTCAGCCTTTTGATCAGGCGATATCGGAAACACTTTAATTGGCATATTAGCGAAGTGCTCAGGCTCTTCTGCTAGAACAGAAATTTCAGGCCTAGTTCCATTTGCCTCAACCCAATTGGCTAAAAAAGACAAAATGCAAAATCTTGCGCCTTGATAGTAAGTTCTATCATTGCCATAAATGACAAATGTTAAGTGTTTTCTAGCCAATTCTGATTTCATAATTTAGTACTTCGTAATATTTTTAAAAAGTGCTTTGTGCTTGCTGCTGACATGGCTTCGAACATGAGTTCGGTATCCCTCTTTAAACCAACTTCTAACCGTCGCATAAAGTCCTGAGGTTCTACCACTCAACTCACTATCAAATGCACCGGTTTTACTGCCCTGACGAACCAAAGGTGGATGTGTCCAAAAAATATTGTACTCTAATGTCGTTCGCTCATTACCAATATAACCATCAATAGGTGCGTCAGTTATATTGCTTTCCATATGCTCTACCATTGCACGAGCAAAACTAAGGTCATAAAGCAAACCACCAGTAAGCTTGTTCGTTTTACACAAGTACAGATGTTGATTTGGAACTCTTACTGATGCAGGTACTAAGCTCGATGCCTCTTCAATATTTACAAGATACTTTTCTTCACCACGAAGTTCATTTTGGAAAGCTTCTAGTTGCTCAATAAAATCGCTATTTAAAAAAGCATCATCTTCTAACACTAATACTTGTGGAATTTGTTCTTCTACGACTTTTTTCATCACTAAGTAGTGCTTATAAAAGCAAGACTTCTCAGGGAGCCTCAGTGAGTCGTCAAAAAAACCATTTCTAACGTCATCAGATAGATCATCGATATCACCAGCTAACATATATTCGTAATCAGTGATGCCCACTTCTGGCAGGTGCTTATCTATATGTTTTCTACGTTCTTCGTAGCCTTTGCTTACATGAATAACAAAAGTTTTGATCATGGTGATGTCTCAATATTGGTTGACTGATTATTGGTGGCTGAATGATGTATCAATTGGAGTGTTTGTTGTAACGCACCTTGATTCTGTTGAACTATACCATAGCCTATTCGCCCTTTTTCAATTAACTCTTTAGGCTTGGATAATGCACTGATCATTTGTAAAGCAAGCTCATTCTCATCGGCTACAACAGACAGTGCGCTCGAGTCGATCAATTGATTCGCCAGGTCTGCAAAATTGAAATAGTTCGGCCCTGTTAAGCAGTATTTTTGAAGCAGCGCAGGTTCGATGAAGTTATGCCCTCCTACTTTCTTTCCAAGTAGGCTTCCTCCCATAAAGACAAGATCGCTCGCAGAAAGCATAACCATAAGCTCTCCCATCGTATCCCCTAGGTAAACATCGACATCGAGCGGTAACTCGTCAACAACTTCGGTTCGACGAACCAAAACTAAGCCTTGGTTTTTGGCCAATTCAGCAACTGAATCAAACCGTTCAGGGTGACGAGGCACTATCACTAACAGCAATTCTGGCCGTTGGATTTTGGCTTGTTGGTAAGCTCTAAAAATTTGTTCATCTTCGCCCGCATGAGTGCTCGCGGCGACAACAATCTGCCTACCCTGCCCCAAAATATCTTTAAGATGCTCGCCTTGTGCGATTACATTATTATCAATCGACACATCGTACTTAATTGACCCTGTGACAATGACTTTTTCGCTCGGCGCACCTAGTAACTCAAATCGAGATTTATCATCAGAGTGTACCGTCAATATTAAACTTAACTTAGAGATAGTCGGATAAATTAACGAACTCATTTTTTGATAATTACTGGCTGATTTTTCTGATAATCGTCCATTGACTAATATCATCGGAATATCATTTTTAGCAACGGTGTTAATGGTGTTCGGCCATAATTCCGTTTCAATAATGAGCATGTTGTCTGGCTGAATGTGGTTGATAAAACGTTGAACACACCAACTAAAATCAATAGGCATATAACGATGGCTAATCGAACCGCTCATCTTTTCGACCTGCTCAGCGCCTGTACTCGTTGTTGTAGTGATCAGTATTCTTTTATCTGGGTTTTGTATCGCCAGTTGTTCAACTAACTTTTTACTCGCCAGCACTTCCCCTACTGAAACGGCATGAATCCAAATCACACCCGATTGTCTATTCTTAATAGGCGGTGTAAATCCGAAATGCTCTTTCCAGCGATGACCAAAAGGCGGTTTGTTTGCTTTGGAGCGATATAAGCCCCAAAGCAGAATAGGGCTAACAAGGAAAAGTAGCGCGGTATAGGCCCAACGAACGACGATGCTCATATAACGACCTTATTTATATTTTGCCTTGGGAAATAACATCAAACTGCTCAATAGCACTAATGACTCTACTCGGCATTAACTCAGTGAGGCACTTTAGGTGCTGCTTGGGACAAGTTCGTTCAAAGCAAGGTCGGCACTCAATATCGGTATTGATGATCGCCAGTTTGTTCGTTAGCGGAGGCGTATATTTAGGTGAACTAGAGCCGTAAACAGCCACGACATTACAGCCCACCGCAGCGGCCACATGCATCAGCCCAGAATCATTGCTAACGACAGTACGACAAGCCCCGATCAAGTCTACAGCCTGAATTAAGCTCGTATCTCCAGCTAAATTGAAGCAATGCTGCTGCATATTAACAGGGACTTGTTCGATTATCTTTTGGGTTACTTCACGATCTTTAGCCGAGCCAAACAACCACACTTGGTAACCTTGCTTTATCATCGCTGTCGCTGCTGTTGCAAAGTGATTATCAGGCCAACGTTTCGCAGGGCCAAACTCAGCACCAGGACATAAACCAAGGACAGGCCTTTGATTGTTTAAACCAAATTGCTCCATAGCCTCTTGTTGGCTGGAGTCAACAACTTGTAGGCTTGGAAAAGGTAATGATGACAATTCACCTAAACAACCACTACCCGTCATTTCAGCTTTAGGGTGCGCTAACGCTACATACCGCTCTAACATGTATTTAAACGCTTTTTTATTGGTTCTAACGTCATTAAGCAAACCAAAACGCATTTCACCTTTCCAGCCAACTCGTTCAGGGACGCGTGCAAACAGGGGAATTAAAGCTGATTTCGCGGAGTTAGGTAATACGTACGCTTTATCGTACTGTACTTCCCTCAACGATTTGCCGATCTTATAACGAGATTTCAGATCAAATTGCCCATGCCCTAGTGGCATTTCAAGAGCTTGATTGACTTGTGGCATTCTTTCCAAAATAGGCTTACACCACGCTGGCGCTAAAACATCAATTTTTGCGTCAGGATACTGTCTTTGCAACTCAATATATAAGCCTTGAGACATTACCATGTCTCCAACCCATGACGGGCCAATAATCAGAATTTTCATTTGTCTTGCTCGTTAATAGCGTGTTCGTTAATAGCTTGGCCAGATAGTCTAAAATATTCTTGAAGTGTTTTAATGCAAACCAATTTTTCTAGTTGTTCATCTTGGAAAGGAGCAAGGTATTCATGCGCATTTTTGATCATCTGTTCAGACTCTTTAGGGTTGTCTAAATAGTATTTAATTTTTTGCTCAAAATCCGACCAGTCATCCTTCACCTCTACATAATGTATGCCTGGCTGTAGAGTGCCTTCCATAAACCACGTTTCAAACTTCATTTTTGGAGTAACGACAAGTGAGTTTGAAGACATTGCCCATTTCAAGTTTGATGCAACATCGTTCCCTTCAAGACAAATAATGAATTTGTATTGAAGCTGCTCTTCTACTGTCATAAATGGCTGTTGCCACTCTGGGTGTTGCTCTGAAGTATTCGATTGACCTGCATTCATCAGTGGATGACCATACAGAGTTTCCATAAAACGAATTCTATGTGGTTGAGTCACAGCACCACGAAACACGGCCATATTTTTTTTATCAGAAAAACTTAAGCTATCATCCACGAATCGGAAATGACGACGCTTATCTAATTTAAATAGTACAGAGTTACTATTGTTCCCATCAATCGGACGAGCTTTAAATAAAGTTGGAACTGGCTCTATATGCGTTTCATCACCAAAGTAGTAACTGAAACGAAAGTACTTTGGAAAATAATGAAGAAACTCTTTAAGATCAAAGAAATAAGATGTATATCCTTTTCGAGAATAATTATTAATCTCGCAGCTTAGACTAGCCTTATCAAAGTCGCCGAGCCCTTTCACATAATAATTTACTCTGGTTTTTATATAGTCAGCTTGACCGGAATATGAATTTTCCAGCTTTTCAAACTGTTTTGAAAAATACAAACGAGGTGCGATAGAGAGCAAGGCATGTTTTAGATAATAAAATATCTTCATAGTTTCTCTTTATATTTTATTTTTACGTAATGTAACGAAGGCAAAGCCAGCAGCCATAGGCAAGGAATTATCAACAAAGCTCTAGAGGTAGACTCTGCCTTTAGAAATGAAGACGACAAGTTCCACAATAATATCCGTAATTTTATCAGATAAAGTGCCCTAGACACAGCCTCAAGTGATATCAACTTCTGTATTGAGAAGGACACATCTATACCTGACAGCTAGAGCAATAAAACGTGTTTCTTTGCCCGATTTTAAGTTCCTGAATCAGCTCTTCACAGTTAGGACACTGTTCACCAGCCTTACCATAAACCTGCAGCTCTTGAGCAAAATATCCCGGTTTTCCATCCGCTTGGGCAAAGTCTTTTAGCGTTGTTCCACCCTGTCTGATAGCCGTCGTGAGTACTTGCTTGATCTCTTTAGTTAACAAGAGCCACTCTTGTTTTGTAACCTTACTTGCAGAGCGCAAAGGATTAATACGTGAAGAAAACAGAGCTTCATTGGCGTAGATATTACCCACACCGACCACTACTTTGTTGTCCATGATGAACTGTTTGACGGCAACCTTACGCTTTTCTGCTTTCTCAGCAATGTAATCTGCGTTGAAGTCGTCAGTTAGTGGCTCAGGACCAGAACCCAGTAATACTGTATGTATTTCATCAGGCGCCGACCATAACCACGCACCAAAGCGACGCGGATCGTTGTAACGCAATATCTTGCCATTGGTTAGCTTAAGATCCACGTGGTCGTGTTTTGCTGGCGGGAAATCTGCGTCTAACACGCGCAGTGAGCCAGACATACCAAGGTGCACAATGGCTGTTCCGGTATCAGTTTCTATCAATAGGTACTTAGCTCGGCGTGAGATAGAGCGAATCACCTGCCCTTCTAATTTCTTAAGTTCTTGAGGGATATCCCAACGCAGTTTAGGTGTACGAAAAGTCAGAGTTTTAATCGTCTCGCCAACTAAATGAGGCGAGATCCCCATGCGGCTTACTTCAACTTCGGGTAATTCAGGCATAGTTAGTCGTCCGATTTAGGTGGTTTGTCTGATATAGATAGCTTGTCTGCTTTAAAGAGATGGTCTGATTTAAATGAATCTTCTGAGCCAAAGCTTGGAAACAAGTAACTCTCTTCAATAGACACCGCCAACCACTGATCATTCCAGTTTTTTAGCAACCAAAACTCAGCAAGCTGATAATAGGTAATACGCTGTGGCTCTTCTTGGTCTTGATACCAAACTTCAATGGTGTGCGGCGTATTAAGCTGGGGAGTCAGGTCAGTATAAGTTTTAGCGTCGACTTCCGTGCCTACTAGCTGTTGCCAGCGTTGCGATAACTCTTGGGCACTCACACTTTGCTCTGAGACAGACTCTTTCATTTGATAAACCCAATGGCCGTCTTCTTGCACTACCGACCACTTAGTAAAGTGTAAGGCTTGAAGTTCTGCTTTTGGGTTTAAAAGATAAGGGTAAGGGCTGCTTGCCTGAAGTTCAGGCTCAGGTTCGATAAGGTACGTTTTGATCAATGTTGGAAGGTTTAGCACCCCAATAAAAGCGATCACGCTTAACATGAGTATGTTGTTCCATCGACGTCCACGATATCTCATATGATTCTGCTCATCTAACCTATTGAGTGTTCAGTATATCGTGAAAATGGCGACACATTCTATCCTGAGTAATTTTCTATCACATAAGCTCATCGGCAAGTGTAACGTCTGTACGGTAGGTGCCAAATTGAGCCAATAATGCTTACCCTTATCAAAAACACTGGGGCTTCCCAAATTTTGGGCATAAAAAAACCCAGCTATAAGCTGGGTTTTTAATTTATTCTTCTATAAAAGAAGAGACAAAGGGGCTATCAATTACTTGATTTTAGCTTCTTTGTACATAACGTGCTGGCGAACTACTGGATCAAACTTTTTGATCTCAAATTTGCCTGGCATGTTACGCTTGTTCTTGTCAGTTGTGTAGAAGTGACCAGTTCCAGCAGAAGATACTAGACGGATTTTCTCACGAATGCCTTTAGCCATTGCTTAATTCCTCTTAAACGTTTTCGCCACGTGCACGGATATCAACAAGAACAGCATCGATGCCTTTCTTATCAATAATACGCATGCCTTTAGCAGTTAGACGTAGTTTAACAAAACGTTTTTCGCTCTCTACCCAGAAACGGTGAGTTTGTAGGTTCGGCAGAAAACGACGCTTGGTAGCATTGCGTGCGTGTGAACGGTTGTTACCCGTTACTGGACGCTTACCAGTTACTTGACATACTCGGGACATGAATGTCTCTCCAAATCGTTTCAGCTCGATATCAACCTTGGTGGCCGAACCTCTCTATCAATTCTGAAAATAGAGGTAAAAACCATAATGGAAAATCCATTCAAGGCTATCAAAGGTCGCGTATTATACTAACTTGACATGCATTGCTCAAGACCCGAACAGATCCTTTTTAAGGATTTCGTGATCTTTTTTTGAACAGGGCAGCTATTTGAGTAATCAGAGCTGATTTAAGGTTCTAAAATGTGGGCGGAATGATAGCAGATTTAACGCAACTAACAACCTAAAATGTGATTCAAATCCATCCGCGCTCTGCAAAAGAGATAACTTCGCCATCTCCAACGACAAAATGGTCGAGAATTCGGATGTCCACTAGTGCCAATGCGTCGGTTAATCTGCGTGTAATTCGCCTATCTGCTTGGCTTGGCTCTGCGACACCGGAAGGATGGTTGTGCGCTAGGATTAAAGCGGCAGCATTATGATGAAGTGCCCGTTTAACCACTTCTCTCGGGTAAACAGATGCTGCATCGATGGTTCCTTCAAACATCACTTCATCCTTTATTACTCTGTTTTGGTTATCTAGGAACAATATGTAGAAGGCTTCTCGCTGGCGATCACGCAATATACTCGAAAGATACAACTTGGTGTGACTTGGGCTAGTTAGTGCATCCCCTCGAGATAAAGTCTCGGCCAAATAACGTTGCGTCATCTCCAAAACAGCCTGCAACTGGACATATTTCGCCTGCCCCATCCCTTTATGGGCACAAAACTCAGCCTCCGTTGCAGAAAAAAGATGGCGAAGCGAACCAAAATCTTTGATCAACTTGTCTGATAGCTCTAAAACATTCATTCCTTGTGTGCCCGTTCGAAGAAATATAGCTAACAACTCCGCATCACTTAAGGAGTCGGGGCCTCTACTCAGTAACTTTTCTCTTGGCATCGACTCAACAGGCATTTTACTTATAGGCATATAAAGGCTATCTAGGGTGATGAATACGATCCATCAGCCTAATCCGTTTGTCTACGGAGAGCTTCCACAGCTTTATAAAGAAGACTAATGCCTAGCAAAACCGTGTAATTGATAAGTTTGATAACATCAACTTGATGAGTGTCAAACCTGTTCCAATTCTGCTTCTAGGCACTAATCCTTTGTTCTGATATCGTTAGTCCCAGAGAAATTAAGGAACAGAATCATGCAAACATTGGTTAATCAACTGGATAACGCTGACCAACAAGGCCTAGCTGGAAAAAAAATCCTACTTGGCATTAGTGGTGGTATCGCAGCTTATAAATGTGCCGAACTGACTCGACGCTTAATCGAACGTGGTGCGCAGGTACAAGTCGTCATGACTAATGCGGCTAAGGAGTTCATTACTCCTCTCACCATGCAAGCTGTCTCTGGAAGGCCAGTGTCTGATAGTTTACTTGATCCTGCTGCTGAAGCTTCCATGGGACACATCGAACTGGCGAAATGGGCTGACCTAGTCTTATTAGCACCCGCAACCGCAGACCTTATTGCGCGCATGACCGCAGGCATGGGTAACGACCTACTGACCACTTTGGTTTTAGCAACCGATGCGCCAGTTGCGGTATCCCCAGCAATGAACCAACAAATGTACAGCCACCCTGCAACTCAAGAGAACATCGCAACGCTAAAACGTCGTGGATGTGAAATCTGGGGTCCGGCAGCTGGTGAACAGGCCTGTGGCGATGTTGGTATGGGGCGTATGTTAGAGCCAATGCAACTGGTTCATCGTTGTGAAGACTTCTTCCAACCTAAACCTCTGACTGGCCGTTCGGTGTTAATTACTGCGGGTCCAACTCGCGAAGCGATCGACCCAGTTCGTTACATTACCAATCATAGCTCGGGCAAGATGGGCTATGCACTGGCTGAAGCGGCCGCGAAACAAGGTGCTACGGTAACTCTAATTAGTGGCCCTGTATCACTCGCGACACCAAATCAGGTTAATCGCATTGATGTAGACAGCGCACAACAGATGTTTGATGCCGTGAATGCCAATGCTGCTCAGCATGATATTTTCATCAGCTGCGCTGCGGTTGCTGATTACCGCCCAGAGACCATTGCAGACCAGAAGCTTAAAAAAGTCGATGGTAAAGATGACATGACCATTCAAATGGTTAAGAACCCAGACATTGTGGCTTCCGTTGCCTCAATGATCGAAGATCGTCCATTTACTGTCGGCTTCGCAGCAGAAACTCAAGATGTCGAGAAGTATGCGCGCGGAAAATTGGAAAGAAAGAACCTCGATATGATTTGCGCTAACGATGTCTCTGTCGAAGGCCAAGGCTTTAATAGTAGTAGTAATGAGTTGCACCTTTATTGGAAAGGTGGCGATAAATCTCTACCTCTAGACAGCAAAGACTCTCTTGGTTTCCAGATCCTTAATCAGATCCAACAGCTTATTGACGTATAAACGCACAATTTTACCCTGACAATACGCTGACACCTCTCGATTCTGTTGACCTAGGTCTTACAAAACTAGGAACAGAATTGAATGGTGTTTATAATCCTTCTTCACTCAATCCTCATCTTTAGGAAAGGAAGTAAATAGATGGCCGGTACTCGAAAATCAAACCGTCGTGAAGAAATCCTGCAAGCTCTAGCACAAATGTTGGAATCGACCGAAGGTGCTTCTCGTATCACAACGGTAAAGTTGGCCAAGCAAGTTGGTGTTTCTGAAGCTGCGTTATACCGCCACTTCCCAAGCAAAGCTCGCATGTTTGAAGGCTTGATCGAGTTCATTGAAGAAGCGTTGATGTCTCGAATCAACCGTATTCTAGATGAAGAGAAAGACACACTAGAGCGCATACGCCTAGTGCTACAACTTATCTTGGTTTTCTCAGAACGTAACCCAGGCCTGACTCGAATTTTATCTGGTCATGCTCTAATGTTTGAAAATGAACGCCTACGCGATCGCATCAATCAGCTTTTCGAACGTATTGAGACGCAACTTCGTCAAATTCTACGAGAAAGAAAGCTTCGCGAAGGGAAGTCATTCCCGGTTGATGAAAAAATCTTAGCGGCTCAATTGTTAGGTCAGGTTGAAGGAAGTTTAAATCGATTTGTTCGCTCGGACTTCAAATATCAACCGACAGCGAACTTTGAAGAGTATTGGGCACTTCTGAGTGCACAAATCGAATAGTAATCAGCATTAAGCCAAATATATGAACAAAACCACATATGATAAGCCTGAATTTTCACTCTTACTGCTTCACCCTAAATACTGGCCCGTATGGCTAGGCTTTGGGTTGTTGGCTCTAATTGTTAACCTGCTACCTTACCGTGTGTTGCTCTCCTTAGGGCAGCGACTTGGCTTACTAGGCGTGCGTTTTGGTAAAAAGCGGGTTGATATTGCAACTCGTAATATGGAGCTAGCCTTTCCTGAAAAGCCCATAGAAGAAATAAATCAATTAGTTAAAGAAAACTTCAAAAATACTGGATTAGCGTTGATTGAAACCGGCATTACTTGGTTTTGGCCTACGTGGCGATTTAAAATGTTGCTGGTTGATAAAGATACTGCAGTAATGAGATCGCATAGCAAAAACGGTAAAGGCGTTCTACTTTGTTGTGTGCACGCTCTCAACCTTGAAATTACCGCTCGCGCTTTTGCCGTACTCGGGCAGCATGGATATGGCGTGTATCGCCCACACAACAACGCTGTATATAACCTTATTCAGTTTTGGGGCCGAACCCACAATGGTAATCTGACTATTGATCGTAAAGATGTGAAAAAGATGATACGCGTTCTGCGTAACGGAGATCGCCTATTCTATCTCCCTGATCATGACTACGGTCGCAATAAATCTGTATTCGTGCCTTTCTTTGCAGTAGAGGATGCAAGTACCACCACAGGAACCAGCATTTTGGCTTACACCAGCCGATGCGCGATCGTTATTGGGTCTGGCTTTAGAAATGCCGACGGAAAATATGAAATCATGGCCGACGAATCAATCGAAGATAACTATCCGCAGAAAGATGAAAAAGCGGCAGCAGCGTATATGAACCGCTATCTTGAGAAGATTATCTTAAGAGCCCCAGAGCAATGGATGTGGCTACACAAACGCTTCAAAACCATGGAAGACCCAGAAATGGAGCGCGGTATTCGTTATAAATAGATAAGAAAGCAGCTCATCTCAATAGAAAAGTAAAAGGCCCGAAAGAGTTATCTCTCGGGCCTTTTTCTTTTTTAAGCTCTAAACCTAAGGCACTAAACCATTAGGTTCAACTTCTTCAGTTTACGAATTAGATTCCGTATTGAGCTCGGTACGCTTTTACTGACTCAAGATGTGCTGCGTCTGTGCCTTTCTCTTCAAGAAAAGTCACTAAGTCAGTCAGGCTAACGATTGAGATAATTGCACAACCGAAGTCACGCTCTACTTCCTGAATCGCAGACAACTCGCCTTTGCCCTTCTCTTGACGGTCGATAGCAACAAGCACACCCGCTAAGTCAGCGCCGTTTGCTTGGATGATTTCCATCGACTCACGAATCGCAGTACCTGCAGTGATCACGTCATCCACTAACATGATGCGACCTTCAAGTTCGCTACCGACTAGGTTGCCACCTTCACCGTGGTTCTTTGCTTCTTTACGGTTGAAGCAGTAAGGCGTGTCCACATCGTGGTGATCAGCAAGTGCAACCGCTGTTGTTGTTGCGATTGGGATACCTTTGTATGCAGGGCCAAATAGTACATCGAACTCAATACCTGAATCAGCCAATGCTGCTGCGTAGAAGCGACCTAAGCGTGCTAGGTCACGACCTGTATTAAACAATCCAGCATTGAAGAAGTAAGGGCTCTTACGGCCAGACTTTAAAGTAAACTCACCAAACTTAAGTACTTCTTTCTCTAGTGCAAATTCAATAAATTCACGTTGATATGCTTTCATGTTCTTCCTCTACGTTTATTCAATAAAACTTAACTTACGCTCTGCACTACCCTTTCGGGTTTTACAGACAAAAAAATAGCTCCTGTGAAAGGAGCTATCTAAAAACTATTCTGCTAACGCCGACTTCTGCGCTTCAACAATATCGGCAATGCCCTTATTCGCCAGGGCTAAAAGCTGCATCAGCTCTTCGTGGCTGAACGGTTCGCCTTCTGCGGTGCCTTGAATCTCAATCATCTTACCGTCTTCCGTCATTACAACGTTCATATCGGTATCGGCTGCTGAGTCTTCAACGTACTCAAGGTCACACAGTGCTTGTGCACCAACGATGCCCACTGAAACTGCCGCTACGTGGCCTTTCATTGGGTTCTTTTTCAATTTACCGCTTGCTAGTAAGCTGTTGATAGCATCAGCCATTGCAACGCTTGCACCTGAAATAGAAGCAGTACGAGTACCGCCGTCAGCTTGGATAACATCACAATCGACAGTGATCATGATTTCACCCATTACTTTTAAATCAACAACAGCACGTAGGCTACGCGCGATCAGACGTTGGATTTCCATCGTACGACCACCTTGCTTACCGCTCGCCGCTTCACGACGGTTACGAGTGTGCGTCGCACGTGGAAGCATGCCGTATTCAGCTGTTACCCAACCCTTTCCTTGGCCTTTCAACCAACGCGGTACGTTTTCTTCTACCGTCGCATTACATAGAACTTTAGTGTTGCCGAACTCAACTAATACAGAACCTTCAGCATAAGCAGTGTAGTTACGAGTAATTTTAATTGGACGAATTTGATCTACAGCGCGGTCATTTGGACGCATTGGTATCTACCTTATTAACAGTCTGAAGTGATTTACTATCGAAAGAGTGCATCACCTAAGAAAGGGGTGAGACAGTTTTGATTGGGGCAAGATTATATAGCAGTTTATCTTTCAAATCTATTTACCATTCAAAGTGGCCTACTACTTAAGGCGACTTACGACTCAAAGATACTTACCGTGAAGGCTATTTATAACGGAAAATCGACAAGCTTCGGGAGCACACCATATCGTGATACTATGCGTGCGCGTTATTTTCAGAATGATAAAAGACAGGAAAATTCGATGATTTATAGTATGACCGCGTACGCGCGCAAAGAAGTAAAAGGCGATTGGGGTACAGCAGTATGGGAAATCCGTAGTGTAAACCAACGCTACCTAGAAACTTACTTCCGTATGCCTGAACAGTTCCGTGGTTTAGAGCCAATCCTACGCGAGCGTTTCCGTAAGCGTCTAGCTCGCGGCAAGGTTGAATGCAACCTACGTTTTGAAGCAAACCCAGCAGCGAAAGGCGAGCTAAGCATTAACGAAGGTTTGGCTCAGCAAGTAATCAATGCTGCTAACCAAGTAATGACGATGACAGGTGAAGACAGCCGTTTGAACCCATTCCAAATCATGAACTGGCCTGGCGTAATGGAAACGCCAGAGCAAGACATGGATGCCATCAACAAAGATCTACTTGAAGCATTCAACGATGCAATCGCAGAGTTCATTGACGCTCGTGCTCGTGAAGGCGAAAACATGAAAGCGCTCATCGTTCAGCGTCTAGATGCAATCACTGAAGAAGTCGTTAAAGTTCGTGCACGCATGCCTGAGATCCTAGAATGGCAACGTGAGCGTCTTCTTACCAAATTTGAAGATGCGAAGATTGAACTTGAAGGTTCTCGCGTTGAGCAAGAGCTTATCCTACTGGCTCAGAAGTCAGACGTAGCAGAAGAACTAGACCGCCTAGACTCTCACGTGAAAGAAGCGAATGTAGTATTGAAGAAAGGTGGCGCTTGTGGCCGTAAACTTGACTTCATGATGCAAGAGTTCAACCGTGAATCAAACACGCTAGCATCTAAGTCTATCAGCACAGACATCACAGCATCGGGCGTTGAGCTTAAAGTTCTTATCGAACAGATGCGTGAGCAGATCCAGAACATTGAATAACAGTTCGTCAGTAACACACTGTGGGTAGCCACTAGCTGAATCAGTGTTGATTAGATCAAGATAAGCTCCTAGTTTTAGGGGCTTTTTTTAGGTTCATCGCGGCTTTCCGGGGAAAGCCGCTTTTATCTTCAAGAAGAAGTAGTC